>ONJE01000042.1 GCA_900318045.1 uncultured Eubacteriales bacterium | reverse complement strand
CTTGACTTAGCCCCACTAAGCCTGCGGAAAATCGCCTTGAAATGCAGCCCAATCCACTCGAAACTGCACATCCCTCATTTTAGAAACACACTCTAGTATAATATCCATATAACAGGCCGATGGTATTTGCAGCGGCGGCGCGGACACTGCCGCTACATGATGCAATCACAGTTTTTTCATCATGAATACCAGGCTGTGCAGGCTGCCGTCCTTGAATCGCACGGCATCGGGATGGCGGGCGACCTCGGTGAAGCCCATCTTCTCATACAGGGCCTGCCCGCGGGCATTGCCCTCGATGTACTCCAGTTCCAGCTGCAAGAGATTCATATTCTTCGCCGCTTCGGTCAGGGCTTCGAGCATCGCGGTGCCGATGCCAAGATTCCAGAACCGCTTCTGAAGACCGATATCCAAACTGGCCCTGTGTCGAAACTTGATCTCCCGGTTCAGGCTCAGGCCGCACATGCCCGCGATCTCGCCGTTGACTTCGCAGACCAGCATCAGCCGCATCTCGTCCGCGTTGCCCTCCAAGAGGATATTCCGCTCCTGCGCCTCGGTCCAGTCGCACTCCTCCGGATAGCGCAACAGGTATTCCGTCTCGGAAACGATGAGCTTCAGGTGCCTGATCAGTGCCGCCGCGTCGGTGTCCGGGTTGGGATTGCGCAGCACCGCCGTCCGGCCATCTTTTATGTGGATTATCCTCGGTTTCAATAGCATGGTTTGACCTCGCTCATCGTCTGTGGTGCATCACAGCTTATTCCTTTGGATCTTGCCGCTGATGGTCTTGGGCAGCTCGTCCCTGAAGACCACGATGCGGGGGTACTTGTAGGGCGCGGTGCGTTTCTTGACGTAGTTCTGGATATCCTTTTTCAAATCCTCGGTGGGCTCGATGCCCTTGGTGAGCACGATGGACGCCTTGACCACCTGGCCGCGGATCTCGTCCGGCGCTGCGGAGACGCCGCACTCCAGCACGTAGGGCAGCTCCATGATGACGCTCTCGATCTCGAACGGCCCGATGCGGTAGCCGGAGGACTTGATCACGTCGTCGGTGCGGCTGACATACCAGTAATAGCCATCCTCATCCCGCCAGGCCATGTCCCGGGTATGGTACATGCCATCGTGCCAAACGGCGTTCGTGGCTTCCTCGTTGCCGTAGTAGCCGGCGAACAGGCCGCAGGGGATGCCCTTGTCGGTGCGGATGACGATCTCGCCGGGCTCGCCGACCTTCACGGGGTTGCCGTCCGGGTCCACCAGGTCCACGTCGAACATCGGGCTGGGCTTGCCCATGGAGCCCACCTTCGGCGTGGTGCCCGCAAAGTTGCCCAGCACCAGCGTGGTCTCGGTCTGACCGAAGGCCTCCATGATGGAAAGACCGGTGTTCTTCTTGAAGATATTGAACACCTCGGGGTTCAGGGCCTCGCCGGCGGTGCATGCGCATTTGATGCTCGACAGGTCGTACTTCGAGATGTCCTCGCGGATCAGGAAGCGGTACATGGTTGGCGGCGCGCAGAAGGTGGTGATGTTGTACTTCTTGAACATCGGCAGGATATCATGGGCGTTGAAGCGGTTGAAATCATACACGAACACAGCGCTTTCGTTCATCCATTGCCCGTACAGCTTGCCCCACAGCGCCTTGCCCCAGCCCGTGTCGGAGATGGTCAGGTGCAGGCCGTCGGGCTCCACGCAGTGCCAGTAGTGGGCGGTGATGAAGTGGCCCAGCGGGTAGTTGTGGTTGTGCATGGCCAGCTTCGGGTAGCCGGTGGTGCCGGAGGAGAAGAACATGACCATGGGGTCGCTGCCCTTGGGGGAATCCTCGGTGCGGGGGAACGTGGAGCGGTAGCGCAGGTATTCTTCGTCGAAGTCACGCCAGCCCTCGCGCCTGCCGCCGCACATGATGCGGGTGGTCACAAAGGGACAGGTCTCGAAGGCTTCCTCGGCGTGGGCCGCGCCTTCGCCCTCGGCGGTCATGCAGATGGCGGTGACGCCTGCGGTCTCGAAGCGGTACTCGTAATCCTTCTTCAAAAGCTGGTCCGTGGCGGGAATGGCCACCGCGCCCAGCTTGTGCAGCGCCATCATGACCACCCAGAACTGCCAGTTGCGGCGCAGCACCAGCATCACCCGGTCGCCCTTCTTGATGCCCAGGGCCTTGAAGTAGTTGGCGGCGCGATTGGACTTGCGGCTGATGTCTTCGAAGGTGAAGCGCTTCTCCTCCATATTCCGGTTGATGTGCAGCATCGCCAGCTTGTCGGGCTCGCGCTCGGCCAGCTTATCCACGATGTCGAAGGCGAAGTTGAAGTTCTCCCGGTTCGGGAATTCGATGTGCAGCAGGTGGCCCTCGCCGTCCTCGTCAAGCTCCACGAAGTCGTCGTAGACCATGTGGCGCTTGGGCAGGCGCACGGGCATGACCGCTTCCACCAGCTTCTCCTGCTCGGTCTCCTCGCCGGGCATGACCACTGCCACGAAGGTGCAGTCCCTGCCGCCTGTGGCAATTTCACCGTGGGGGGTGGAGGAATCGTAGTAGATGCTGTCGCCCTCTTTGAGGTGCTCCACGTGGTCGCCGATGCGCACCAGCAGCTCGCCGGAGAGGATCAGGTCGAACTCCTGGCCGGGGTGGGAGTGGGTGTGGATCTCCTGGTTTTGCAGCTCCTCGGAGTAGCTGTAGGTGACCCAAAAGGGCTCGGCGATCTTCTTGCTGAACAGCGGCGCCAGGTTGCCGATCACGATGCCCTCTTCCTTGGCGGTGATGGTGGCCTCGCCCTTGCGGGTGACGGTGTAGGAGCGCAGGTTGGCGCTGCGGCCCTCGATCAGGTCGGTGATGTCCACGCCGAAGATACGGGCGCAGTTGTGGATAAAGGTAAAGGGCAGGTCGGCCTTGCCGGCCTCGTACATCATGTAGGTTTCGACATCCAGCTTGGTCTGCTCAGCCATGTAGACCACCGAATAGCCCGCGATCTCCCGCAGGGCCTTTATACGGGTACCCACCTCATAGAGCATGCCGGTCATCTCAGTTGCGTTCATCGGAATTCTCCTCCTTTGTCGGTCGTGCCGTGGGTCAATCGAACATCCCTCACATCCGTGTCAAGGCGTATGGTATGCCTGTCAATAAAAAAACCCGTCTCATGAATGCGTTCACACCGCATCGTTTGAGACGAGTTGCAATCAACCCGCGGTACCACTCAAATTGCGCGTCTCCGCGCCCCTTCAGGCTCCATCAAGCCCTAAGCCTTTACGCAGCTTTCACGGGAAGCGTCTACCGTATCCGACTTGGATATTTCGGGCTTCCGGCTCGGAAGTGATGGGCGTTTGAGCCTTCGGTGATCAGCCTTGCAGCATGTGGCCGACTCTCTGTACACCCCGGAACTCTGCCGTCTTCGTCATCGCCTTTGGTGAATATTCGATTGAAGCCATTCTATCACTCGAAAGGGCGGTTGTCAAAGCTTTTCGGGGTTAAATTTAAATTATGCCAGGAATAAAGTCGAATGAAATGTCTTGTGAACACCGGAAAGTTCGGGTTTTGGCGGCAATTGTTACTTGACAACCGAGGGCGAAACTGATAGATTAATTTAAAACAGTGAAGGGGGGAGAGGGATGCCGGCATTCAGCGGGCTGAGGACGCCGGATCGGCGGATCATGGTGGTCACAGGCCATTACGGCAGCGGAAAGACCGAGTTCTGCGTCAGCCTGGCTATGAAGCTTGCTGAAAAGGGCTACGGACCCTACAAGCGCCTGGCGCTGATCGACCTTGACATCGCCAACCCCTATTTCCGCTCCCGGGAGCGCAAGGAAATGCTGGAGGCTGCCGGGGTCTCGGTCTACGGCAACGCTTACGAGCACGAGATCACCGCCGAGCTGCCCGCCCTGGGCGCGAACATCCGCGCGCCGCTGGAGGATCGGGACTGCCGGGTGATCGTGGATGTAGGCGGCAACGACACCGGCGCGCTGGTGCTGAACCAGTTTGGAAAGTACCTCGGCCCCGAAGAGGCCCTTTTCCTGATCGTGGTCAACGCCAACCGCCCCGAGACCCGCAACCTGGATGGGGCGCTTGCGCATCTGGAAGCCATTGAGCGTAAGACCGGGCGGCGCATCGACGGTGTGATCAACAACTGCCACATGCTGATGGAAACCCAGGCTTCTGATATAGAGAAAGGCCACCGGCTGTGCGAGGCATTCTGCCGGGAAACCGGGCGGTTCCTGTGGTGCGACTGCTGTCCCGGGGGCATCGTGCCGACGGATGATATCGCGGGGAAATACGAATACCTGCTACCGCTGGGGCTGTACATGAGGCCCAGCTGGATCGATAAGTAGGATTAACAAGGGAGGCCAAGAGAGAATGGCAAAGAGGTTCAAGGTTGTCTTCGACAGGGAGCGCTGCAAGGGCTGCGAGCTGTGCAAGAGCTTCTGCCCGAAGCAGATCATCGAGATGGACACACAGGTGAACGCCAAGGGCTACTGTCCCGCGAAGATTACCGAGCAGGCGCAGTGCATCGGCTGTCAGAGCTGCGCTACCGTGTGTCCGGATTGCGCAATCGAGATCTACCAGCTGGAGGAGGGGGAAGCATGAGCGAGAAGGTATTGATGAAGGGCAACGAGGCCTTCGCGGAGGCCGTCATTCGCGGCGGCGTGCGCTTTTACTTCGGCTATCCCATCACGCCCCAGAGCGAGATACCCGAGTTTATGAGCCGCGAGCTGCCCAAGCGTGGCGGCCGTTTCCTACAGGCCGAGAGCGAGCTGGGCGCCATTAACATGGCCTACGGCTGCGGCGCGGCCGGCGGCAACGGCTTTATCTCCTCATCGTCCCCGGGCATCGCCCTGATGCAGGAGGGCATGAGCTTCCTGTGCGGGGCCGAGGTGCCTGTGACGCTATTGAACGTTTCCCGTGGCGGCCCGGGCATCGGTTCGATCCAGCCCGGCCAGGCCGACTACAACCAGGTTACCCGCGGAGGCGGCAACGGCGACTACCGCATCCCTGTGTTTGCCCCGGCGAGCATCCAGGAGGCCGTGGACATTCTCTACGAGGCCCCTGGCATCGCAGACAAGTATCGCAACCCCGTTATGGTGCTGGCGGACGGCCTGATGGGCCAGATGATGGAGCCCGTGGTGCTGCCCGATGAGAAGCACGCCTTCACCAGCCAGGAGATCGCCACGGCCAAGCCCTGGGCCATTTCCGGCAGTGAGAAGGGCGAGCGCAGTGTGGTCAAGAGCCTGCGGCTTCAGCCCGAGGTACTGGAGGCCCACGTGGAGCACCTGTACGAAAAGTACGCCGCTATGGAGAAGGATCTGGAACGGGTAGAGTGCGAGGGCCTGGAGGACGCGGAAGTCGTATTCGTGGCCTTTGGCACGATGGCGCGCCTGGCCCGGGAGGCCATGGAGCTGCTGGAGGCCCAGGGCATCAAGGCCGGCATGATCCGGCCCATCAGCCTGTGGCCCTATCCCTACAAGGCGTTTGACGAGATTTCCGACAAGACCAAGGCGGTTATATCCGTCGAGCTGAGCATGGGCCAAATGCTCCAGGACATCAACCTGGGCGTCAAAGGCCGTGTGCCGGTGAAGCTGATCCACCGCGTCGGCGGCATGCTGCCCACGTCGCTGGAGGTCGTTGAAAAGACGAAGAAGATACTGGAGGAAGTGCGATGAAACCTGTATTTACCGTTACAAAAGGCATGCTGCCCGTCAGTACCAGCTATTGTCCCGGCTGCACCCACGGCGTCGCACACCGCATCATCATGGAGACGCTGGACGAGATGGACCTGCTGGGCAAGACCATCGGCGTGGCCCCCATCGGCTGCTCCGTCGTGGCGCACCAGTTTATGAACGTGGATATGTGCGAGGCCGCCCACGGCCGCGCCCCGGCGGTAGCCTCCGGCATCCGCCGCGTCCACCCCGAGCGGGTCGTGTTCACCTACCAGGGCGACGGCGACCTGGCCTCCATTGGCATGGGCGAGATCGTCCACGCCGCGGCCCGTGGCGAGCTGTTCTCCACCTTCTTTATCAACAACGGCATCTATGGCATGACCGGCGGCCAGATGGCTCCCACAACGCTGATCGGCCAGCGCTCCACCACGTCGGTGAACGGCCGCACCCGGGAGCAGGCGGGTATGCCGCTTCGCATCTGCGAGCTGCTGGCCACGCTGGACGGCCCTGCCTACATTGAGCGCGTGTCCCTGGACACCCCGGCCCACATCCGCGCCGCCAAAAAAGCCGTGCGCAAGGCCTTCGAGTACCAACTGGCCGGCAAGGGCTTCACCTTTATTGAGCTGCTCTCCACCTGCCCCACCAACTGGGGCCTGACTCCCTTCGAGGCCATGAAGCGCATGGGCAGCGAGGTGGCGGCATACTATCCGCTGGGCGTGTATAAGGATACCGGGAAGGAGGCGGAGTGACATGGCGACCTACAAGCTGTTTTTTGCCGGCTCCGGCGGCCAGGGCGTGCTGACCATGGGCCAGATGCTGACCTACGCGGCCATGTACGCCGATATGAACGCCACGTGGCTACCCTCCTACGGGCCCGAGATGCGCGGCGGTACCGCAAATTGCACCGTAGTCATCAGCCCCGACAAGCCCGTCAGCTGCCCGCTGATCTATGAGGCGGACGACGTGGTGGTCATGAACCTGCCCTCGCTGATCAAGTTTGAATCGCTGGTCAAGCCCGGCGGGAACCTGTTCATCAACAGTTCGATGATCGATCAGAAGGCGACACGGGACGACATCAACGTCTTTTACGTGCCCGCCAACGACATCGCCATGAAGCTGGGCAACGCCCGCACGGCCAACGTGGTCATGTTGGGCGCGATGGTCAATGCCGCCCCGGTGGTGCCGGTGCAGATGATTTACAAGATCATGGAGAAGACCTTCTCCGGCCGCAAGGCCCACCTGCTGGACATCAACAAGACAGCGTTCCACGCGTGGGAAAAGATGGAGAAATAACCGAAGAAAGTTATACAGAAAGATCCTTCGCTTCGCTCAGGATGACAGGGCTATGTCACGCTGTCATCCTGAACAGAGTGAAGGATCTTTTTTATTGGTGTTTGATTCAATCAAATTCCACGGCCCAATTTTCATCCGACGCGGCCCGGAAGCACATTTCCACCTGCTCCATCGTGGTCTTGCCGGTGGCCAGCGGCTGGGGGATTTCGTCGGGGCCGAAGAAGCCGCAGCTCAGCGTTTCGATGTTCGGCGCAAATTCGCCGGAGATGTATTCGCACAGCACGAAGACCTTGACGATGTTATAGGGGAATTGGACCTTGCTCCTGTTGCGGCGGTGATAGTCGTGCAGCGCGATTACCCGCGTGGCCCTGACGGTCATGCCGGCCTCCTCGAGGACCTCCTTGACGGTGTTCTCCCGAACGGTCTGGTTGTAGTCCTGCCAGCCGCCGGGAAGGGCCCACTTGCCCTTGGCCTCCTGTACCATCAGAAGCTTTCCGTCGCGCATGACGGCGGCGCGGGTTTCGATTCTCGCGGTCTGGTAGCCGGTGCCTGCGCAGAACATGCCCTTGACCGTCTCTACCGGCATGTCGACGACGGACGCGGCCATCTCCGCCGAGATATCCCTGATGCGCTCAAAGCGCTCGATGTCGAACTTGTCCTTGCAGTAGGCCAGCGCGCACTGGGACAGATCCTGTAGCTCCTTGGCCCACTCAAGCCATTGGTTCTTCCCTTCCATGATGCTCTCCTGTAAGGCAATATAGTGTCATTATAAATCCCTGGCGCTGCGCTGTCAACGCTTGACAAGCAATGATGCAATTATTATAATTGTTATATGATTATTACGAAGAAAAGAAGGAGGCTGTATCCATGAAGAAGATTGCAGTTCTGCTCATCGCGCTTATGATGACGCTGACCGCTGTCGCCCTAGCCGAGTACGAGGAGCCTATACTGTTCCGGGGGCTGGAATGGGGCTGTTCCTACGCCGATATTGGCGAGGAAACCGAATTGAAGCTGCGTGGATTAAGTGATTGCGAAAGCCACAGCGTCGCCTATACAATGTCCGGCGGCGAGGATATTCCGTTTAATAAAGGGATATCCTGTGAAGCTTGGGCAGGCTCCGATGCCCTCGATGAAATACGACAGGTCGCGGGGCATCCTGTGGTCAACATCAACCTGACCTTCGCGTATACGCCGGGCGATGATGGCGTGATTTCAAAGGAAGCTGGCCATACGGCGCTCTACAGCGCTTACTACGTGCTCAAGCCCGACGACAAAGAGGCTGCGGTGGACGATCTGACACAGAAGCTTGCCAGTCTGTACGGAAACGATTGGATATTAACCACCAACGAAAATGGAATGGTATGGAAGACCTGGACAGGCGCAAACGGCACCATGGTCGCGCTGTATGACAAGGGCGGCTCCAACAACTATCTGTGGATCTATTACTCATTTGCCGGCGCTGACGATCTGCTGAGGAACGCGCAGGCCAGCAACGTCGGCGGTCTATAAGAAGGTGTGACGCCGCGCAAGGGGCAGGGTAAAAGACGCCTGTCCCTTTTCCATGCCCTTTCCGTGTTGACAGTCACCGACGGCTGTGATAATATGAAAACAGTTAAACAGCATGAACGCAAAGGAGCGATACATATGGTACATTTCGTGGGCGCAGGCAGCGGCGCAGCGGACCTGATCACGGTACGGGGGGCGCGGCTGCTGACTGAGGCGGACGTGATCATCTGGGCCGGATCGCTGGTGAATCCGGACCTGCTGGACTATGCGAAGGCGGGCTGCGAGATCCACGACAGCGCGAAGCTGACGCTGGAGCAGGTCATTGAGATCATCCAAAAGGCCGAGGCTGCGGGGAAGACCACCGTGCGGCTGCACACCGGCGATTCCAGCATCTACGGCGCGGTGCGGGAGCAGTTCGACGAATTGGAGAAGCTGGGCATCGACTACGACGTCTGCCCCGGGGTCAGCGCCTTCTGCGGCGCGGCGGCGGCGCTGAAGGCAGAATACACCCTGCCCGACGTCTCCCAGTCCGTCATCATCACACGGGCGGCGGGCAGGACGCCGGTGCCGGAGCGGGAGAGCATACGCTCCTTCGCTCAGCACAGGGCTACGATGGTGCTGTTCCTCAGCACGTCCCTGGCGAGCGATGTCCAGCGGGAGCTGATCGAGGGCGGCTATCCCCCTGAGACTCCGGCAGCCATCGTCTATAAAGCCACCTGGCCAGACCAGAAGATATTCCGCTGCAGCGTGGGCACACTGGGCAAGACCGTTCGGAACAACGGCCTGACCAAGACCTCGCTGCTGGTGATCGGCGACTTCCTGGGTAATGAATACGAGCGTTCGAAGCTGTATGACCCCGGCTTCACCACCGAATTCCGGGAGGCAGAGAAGTGAGAGGCGCCGTCTTCGCCTTTACCGAGCGCGGAAAGGCTACGGCCCGGCGGGTCGCCGACCATTTGGACGGTGAGATTGACATGTACGCCCCGACACGGCTGGCGGGTGAGGGCTTTGACGCCTATGAGGGCAGCTTGCCGGGTTTTGTTGGAGGATTGTTCGACCGGGAGGCGTTGATCTTTGTAGGCGCGGCGGGGATTGCCCTGCGAGCCGTCGCCCCCTACGTGGCCAGCAAGAAGAGCGACCCGGCGGTGCTCTGCATGGACGAAGCCGCGCGATATGTGATTCCGCTGCTCTCCGGTCACATTGGCGGGGCGAATGCCCTGGCGCGGCGCCTGGCGGCGGCGCTGGACGCCACCCCGGTCATCACCACTGCCACCGACGTGAACGGTCGCTTTTCAGTGGACGCATGGGCCACCGAACAGGGCATGGCCATCACCTCGATGGTGCTGGCGAAGCGGGTGTCGGCGGAGATACTGGTCCGCGATATCCCGTTCTGGTCGGACGCCGACAGACCGGACACCCTTGCGGGGGGGCTGGTTTGGTCGGACAGCGGTGAGTTGGGCATATGTGCCTCCGTCCACGACGTGAAGCCTTTTGCAAACACGCTGCTGCTGGTTCCGAGGGTGCTGCATATCGGCGTCGGCTGCCGCCGGGGCACGCCTGCGGAGGCGATCGAAGCGGCGATACTGAAAATACTGGCGGAATACAAATTGCGCTCGGAGGCCGTGGCCGGGGTCGCCAGCATCGACGTAAAAGAAAACGAGGCGGGGCTGCTCGAATGCTGCCGAAGCCATGGCTGGCCCATCCGGTTTTATTCAGCAGCGCAGCTGAATGCCGTACAGGGCAGCTTTTCAAAATCAGAGTTTGTGGAAAATACAGTGGGCGTGGACAACGTCTGCGAGCGTGCGGCGGCGGCGTCAGGCGGTGAAATCATCGTTAAAAAGACAGCCATAAACGGCGTGACCGCAGCGGTGGCGGAAATGAAATGGGGGATTGAATTTGGCTAAGATTCGCGTGGTGGGCATCGGCCCAGGCGACTATCAGGAAATGACGCTCAGGGCAGTGGAGGCCCTGAACGCATGCGACGTGATTGTGGGCTATCACGTATACGTGGACCTGGTGAAGGACCACTTTCCGGACAAGGAGTTCCACACCACGCCCATGCGCCGGGAGGTAGACCGGTGTAAGATCGCCCTCGACCTGGCCCGGGAGGGCCGGGACGTGGCGATGATCTGCAGCGGCGACGCCGGGGTGTACGGCATGGCCGGGCTGATCTATGAGCTGCGGGGGGAGGATGCGGCCATCGAGGTGGAGGTCGTGGGCGGCCTCACCGCGGCCATCTCCGGCGGGGCACGGCTGGGCGCGCCGCTGACCCATGACTTCTGCGTCATCAGCCTCAGCGACCTGCTGACGCCCTGGGAGACCATTGAAAAGCGCCTGGAGTGCGCCGCGCTGGGTGACTTCGCCGTGGCGCTGTACAACCCAAGCAGCATGAAGCGCAGGGATTACCTGCAAAAGGCCTGCGACATACTGCTTCGCCACGCGAAGCCGGAGACGGTGTGCGGCGTGGTGAAGAACATCGGTCGCGAGGGCGAGGAGATCCGGGTTATGACCCTCGCCGAGTTGCGGGATTATCAGGCTGACATGTTCACCACCGCCTTCATCGGCAATTCCCATACGAAGGTCATCGGTGGGCGGATGGTGACGCCCAGGGGGTATCGGGATGTCTGAAATCTGCGTGTTCGCGGGAACCTCGGAAGGACGCAGACTGCTGGAATTCCTTGCAGGGCAGCCTGTGGGCGTCCTGGCCTGCGTGGCCACGGATTACGGAGAGGCCCTGGTGCCCCATGCGGACAACATCGAAGTATCAGCCAGGCGGTTGGACGGTGCGTCCATGCGCACGCTGTTCGCCGG
>ONJE01000155.1 GCA_900318045.1 uncultured Eubacteriales bacterium | reverse complement strand
GGAGGACCAACATGGAACAGATGTCCCTTTTTGACGCCGCCCCCGCCGCTTCCCAGCCGCTGGCGGCGCGTTTGCGACCGGAGACGCTGGAGGAATTCGTGGGCCAGCAGCACCTGATCGGGCCGGGGAAGGTGCTGCGGCGGCTGATCGAGTCGGACCAGGTGGCCTCGATGATCTTCTGGGGCCCGCCCGGGGTGGGCAAGACCACGCTGGCGCGGATCATCGCCCATCGCACGAAGGCCGCCTTCATCGACTTTTCCGCCGTCACCAGCGGCATCAAGGAGATTCGCGCCGTGATGCAGCAGGCCGATGACAACCGGCGCTTCGGCGAGCGGACCATCGTGTTCGTTGACGAGATCCACCGCTTCAATAAAGCCCAGCAGGATGCCTTCTTGCCCTTTGTGGAGAAGGGCAGCATCATACTGATCGGCGCCACCACCGAGAACCCCTCGTTCGAGGTCAACGCCGCGCTGCTGAGCCGCTGCAAGGTGTTCGTACTGCACGCGCTGGGCGTGGAGGACGTGACCACGCTCCTGAAGCACGCCCTGGACGATCCCCGGGGCTTCGGCGGGCAGGACATCGACATGCCCGGGGACATGCTGCGGCGCATCGCGGTGTTTGCAAACGGCGACGCCCGCACGGCCCTGTCCACGCTGGAAATGGCGGTGCTCAACGGCGAGCTGGACGCCGACGGCAGCGTGAGGGTGACCGAGGAGACGCTCTCCCAGTGCGTGTCAAAGAAATCACTGCTTTACGACAAGAGCGGCGAGGAGCACTACAACCTGATCTCAGCGCTGCACAAGTCCATGCGCAATTCCGACCCCGACGCCGCGGTGTACTGGCTGGCGCGGATGCTGGAGGCCGGAGAAGACCCGATCTACATCGCCCGCCGCGTCACCCGCTTCGCCAGCGAGGATGTGGGCCTGGCCGACCCCCGGGCGCTGGACCAGGCCGTGGCCGCCTTCCAGGCCTGCCGGCTGATCGGCATGCCCGAGTGCTCGGTCCATCTGACCCAGGCGGTGGTGTACATGGCCCTGGCCCCCAAGTCCAACGCCATGGAGGTGGCCTATATGACCGCGAAGGCCGACGCCGAAAAGGCGCTGGCCGACCCGGTGCCGTTGCATCTGCGCAACGCCGTGACCGGGTTGATGAAGGACCTGGACTACGGCAAGGGCTACCGCTACGCCCACGACTACGCGGAGAAGCTGACCGATATGCAGTGCCTGCCCGACGCCCTGGCGGACAAGCGCTATTATCTGCCCACAAACCAGGGTGAAGAAGCGGATTTTGCCCAAAAACTGGAGGCCATTCGCGCCTGGAAGGATGATCAACATTGATTTTTTGTATAAGCCGCCAATTTTTCAAAGTGGGATTTCACGCGATTGGTCTTGCAACTTTACATTGGTTTTGCTATATTGTTTCCGGTGCCGCGCAGAAGTCGCGGAGCATTGATTTTGAAGAGGAGGATAATATCATGGCTAAGATCAATCAGCATATGGTCCTGCAGTTCAACGGTCGTGAATTCGATCTGGACGCCATCGAGGCGAACGTAAAGAAGAATTGGAAGGATTCCGGCAAGAAGCTGTCCGAGATCGTTGACCTGGACATGTACGTCAAGCCCGAGGAAGCCGCCGTTTACTACGTGGTCAACAAGGAGACCGAGGGCAAGGTGGAGCTGTAAGCGACCCCGGCTTGCGCAAGACGCGGTTCATTGCATAGGCGATGGGCCGTTTTTTTATTTTCCGGGATCCTTCGACTCCGCTTCGCTCCGTCCGGGATGTCGGGGCCGCGTTTATGACGCTACAGTCACATCATCCCGTTATCCTGAGCAAAGCGTAGGATCTTTTCAAATATCAAGCGCGTCAAAGCGCTATTTTACTAAACTTTAACTGTAATTATTCGCATAAAGGGCTTGATTTTTCCATATAGAATGGTTAAACTATCCTCTGCAAGGGTTAGCACTCAAATTTGAAGAGTGCTAACAAACAAAATCAAACCATGGAGGTATGCGCATATGAAGATCAAGCCGCTGGGCGACCGCGTGGTCATCAAGAATCTCGAGGCCGAGGAGACCACCAAGGGTGGCATCATCCTGACCAATTCCGCAAAGGAGAAGCCCGTGATGGCGGAAGTGCTTGCCGTTGGCCCGGGTGGAAACGTGGACGGCAAGGAAATCAAAATGAATGTGAAAGAGGGCCAGAAGGTCATCTACTCCAAGTACGCCGGCACCGAAGTCAAGCTGGACGGCGAGGAATACATCATCGTGCGCCAGAGCGACATCCTGGCGGTTGTGGAATAACTCCCTCAGTCACGCTTCGCGTGACAGCTCCCTCGGGGAGGGAGCCTTAGAACGTTCTCAATCCAAAGCATGGAGGTAAAATATCATGGCAAAGCAGATTAAGTATGGCGAGGACGCCCGCAAGGCGCTGCAGACCGGCATTGACATGCTGGCCGATACCGTAAAGATCACCCTGGGCCCCAAGGGCCGCAACGTGGTGCTGGACAAGAAGTTCGGCGCGCCGCTGATCACCAACGACGGCGTGACCATCGCCAAGGAAATTGAACTGGAAGACCCCTTTGAGAACATGGGCGCCCAGCTGGTGCGCGAGGTCTCCGTGAAGACCAACGACGTGGCCGGCGACGGCACCACCACCGCCACCCTGCTGGCCCAGGCCATCGTGCATGAAGGCCTGAAGAACGTGGCTGCGGGCGCGAACCCCATGGTGCTGAAGAAGGGCATCGAGATGGCCACCGAGGCCGCCGTGCAAAGCCTGGCTGCCCAGTCCAAGCCCATCGAAGGCAAGAACGAGATCGCCCAGGTCGCGGCCATCTCCTCCTCCGACGTCGCCGTCGGCCAGCTGATCGCTGACGCGATGGAGAAGGTTGGCAAGGACGGCGTCATCACCGTCGAGGAGTCCAAGACCATGAAGACCGAGCTGAACATCGTCGAGGGCATGCAGTTCGACCGCGGCTACGCCTCCTCCTACATGTGCACCGACATGGAGAAGATGGAAGCCGTGCTGGACAACCCGCTGATCCTGATCACCGACAAGAAGATTTCCAACATCCAGGAGATCATCGGCCTGCTGGAGCAGGTGGTGCAGCAGGGCAAGAAGCTGCTCATCATCGCCGAGGACGTCGAGGGCGAAGCCCTGGCCACCCTGGTGCTGAACAAGCTGCGCGGCACCTTCACCTGCGTGGCCGTCAAGGCCCCCGGCTTCGGCGACCGCCGCAAGGCCATGCTGCAGGATATTGCCATCCTGACCGGCGGCCAGGTCATCACCGAGGAGCTGGGCCTGGAGCTGAAGGAAGCCACCATCGACATGCTGGGTTCCGCGCGCCAGGTGAAGATCGACAAGGAAAACACCGTGATCGTCGAAGGCGCCGGTGATTCCGACGAGATCAAGGCCCGCATCGCCTCCATCCGCAGCCAGATCGAGGACACGACCTCTGATTACGACCGCGAGAAGCTCCAGGAGCGCCTGGCCAAGCTGTCCGGCGGCGTCGCCGTGATCAACGTCGGCGCGGCCACCGAGGTCGAAATGAAGGAGCGCAAGCTGCGCATCGAGGACGCCCTGGCCGCTACCCGCGCTGCCGTGGAAGAGGGCATCGTGCCCGGCGGCGGCACCGCACTGCTGAACGCCAGCAAGTCTGTAGCCAAGCTGGTCTCCGAAGCCATCGGCGACGAGAAGACCGGCGTGCAGATCGTGCTGCGCGCGCTGGAGGAGCCCGTGCGCCAGATCGCCAAGAACGCCGGCGCCGAAGGCAGCCTGATCGTCGAGAAGATCAAGAGCCGCAAGTCCACCACCTTCGGCTATGACGCCGCCAAGGACGAGTATGCCGACATGATGGAGCGCGGCATCGCCGACCCCACCAAGGTCACCCGCTGCGCCCTGCAGAACGCCGCCTCCGTGGCTGCGATGGTGCTGACCACCGAATCCCTGGTCACCGACATCCCCGCGCCGGAACCGGCTGCCCCCGCAGGCAACCCCGGCATGGGCGGCATGTATTGATAAATCCACCGCCACACGGGCGCGACCCCTCACAAGGGGGCCGCGCCCATGGCTTTATTCCACCTAAAAATGAATAATTCTATTCAAAAATACGTTCATATTTATTAAATAATTCAAAAATACTTGATAATTACGAATTAATGTGATACCATGTAAACAAGTATACTATTCACACTCTCTGCTTTCTCTGCTGATTCGGATAGCCTTGCTGATCCGCCTCTGCGCAGCTATTAAGGAAGGGATCCCATATGAAGTACTTGCCCCAGGACAAACTTGGTTCCAGCCACACCGGCTATCAGCAGCAGGTCAAGGAAGCCAACATCAAGAGCATTTTTGATTTGGTGCGCAGCGGGAAATGCAAATCCCGCGCCGAGATCGTGCGCAACATGAACCTGAGCGCCACCAGCGTGTCCGTGCTGGTGGAGGAGCTGGCCAACCGCAAGCTGATCGACGAGACCGGCCCCGCGCAGACAACCCTGCCCGGACGGCGGCCCATCAGCCTCCGGCTGAACAAGAACGCCCATCACCTGGCGGTGTTCTCGGTAAAACCGGAGGGCGTGCGCTTTACACTGCTGAGCCTGGAATGCAAAATCCTCGAGGATCGCTTCTTCCCGCTGGATTGCCACACCCTCAGCGAGGCCACCGCAGGCGACGCCTACACCCGGCTGTTCGACGACATACTGCGCAACCAGTCGAAGCGCTTCAGCCCCTCCAAGGCCGTTATGATCGGCGTGTGCTTCCCCGGTATATACATCGAGCAGGACCACCTGTTCCACACCGAGACGGCCCTGGGCTTCCCGCTGACCGAGGAATCCATCCGCTCCTTCCAGCAGCGCGTGGGCATGTCGGTGTTCCTGTTCAACAGCACCCGCAGCATGGCCTATGCCGAGAAGAAATACCTTGACGCCGCCAATCCCGACACTCCTGACGCCCCCGACATTCAGAACCTGATCTTCGTGGAGATCCGCAGGGGCATACGATGCTCGTTCATCTCCAACGGCGACGTCTATCCCGGCCCCTTCAACGTGTCCGGCGAAATCGGCCATTTCACCCTCGACTACAAAGGCCGCCCCTGCTCCTGCGGCAACCGCGGGTGCCTGGAGCGCTACGTCAACCTGGACGCCATACTGGACGATGCCCAACAGGCCGCCCGGGCCGCGGGCATCGAACCCCCCGAAAGCCTGGAGACGCTGGCAGAGCGCTATCCTGATGAGCCCGCGCTGCTGGAATCCGTCAAGCAGTCGGCACAGCTGCTGGCCTTCGGGCTGTACAGCGTCATGTGCAGTTCCGGCATGCGGCGCATCGTGCTTGGCGGCGGCATCGAGATCATGGGCGACGGCTTCCTGCGGGAGGTCTACCGGGCCCTGTGCAGCCGCGCCTCACTGATTCGCCACGTGGACCTCACCTATGCCCAGGCCGGCCCCGACGCCGATATCCTCGGCGTCGCCGAGCACTACCTGGACAAGGTGTTCACGATTACGATGTGATATCCACGGAACGACAATCGCCCCCGAAGCGGGGGCGATTGTCGTTTTTGAAGATGCGATTTATGCGTCAGGCCATTCTCTTCGCCATCCTGCGATTGCGCGACGCCAGCGCTTCAAGCGCTTTTGCCCATAATTCAGGATTCTTCTGAGGGTCGACCTCGGGTGAATCCTCGTCTTCCACAAAGGGGAATTGCCGGGATGCTTCGATCTCTCTGACCTGATCTTCTGTCAGCGTTGCGTCTGCTTTCAATATAAAACGAACATCCATTGCTCTCACCCGTCCTTTCTGCCAATCATGTTCTTCCAAACACGGCGTCATTATACAGCTTGCGCTCAGCAGGGGTTGCTTGTCTTGCTGAAATCAATCGGTAAAAATCCTTTCCATCCTCCGAGCGTTCACAATACACCACTGTCAGGACGTCCTTTACGAGGCCTATAGTTATCCATCGTTCTTCGTCAAGCGTACTGTGCCGACTGTCCTCAAAATCAAGGCGCAGGTTATCCAGAAAAACATATGCAGCCGTTTCAAAGCTAGAGTGTGTTTCTAAATGCAGGGAGATGCAATTTCAAGTGGATTTGCCTGCATTTCAAGGCAATTTTCCGCAGGCTTAGTGGGGCTAAGTCAAGGGAA
>ONJE01000335.1 GCA_900318045.1 uncultured Eubacteriales bacterium | reverse complement strand
GGCCGGCCCACCTTCCCCTGAAGGGGAAGGCTTTTGGTCGCGTCAGCCGCTATTTCTAATCCCTAATCCCTATTCCCTAATCCCTGCGCCTCTCCCCGATAAATCAGAAGTTACCTGACTGAATACCGCAGTTAAACGACAACATCATTTCCACATCCGAAGGGCAGGTGATTTCCATGTCGAAGTTCGAGGGCACGGTGGAGGACATCGTCTACCGCAACGACCAGAACGGCTGGACGGTGGCTTCCGTCAAGCTGGACGGAGACCGCCGCCGCATTTCCGCCGTGGGGATCATGCCCTTCCTGTCCACCGGCGAGCACGCCATATTCGACGGCGACCTGACCGAGCACAAGGAGTACGGCAAGCAGATCAAGGTGGCCTCCTACGAGGCCACGCGACCCGAGACGAAGTCCGGCGTGGAGCGCTTCCTCGCCTCCGGGCTCATCAGGGGCGTCGGCCCCGCCACGGCGAAGCTGATCGTGGAATACTTCGGCGCGAAGGCCCTGGACGTGCTGGAGAGCGAACCGGAGCGGCTGACCGAGGTGGACGGCATCGGTTCCAAGCGGGCGGCGATGATCGCCGAATCCTTCGCGGCCCAGAACGGCATGCGCAACACCCTGATCTTCCTGCAAAACTACGGCCTGTCCGCCGGCCTCTCCATGAAGGTCTACAAGGCCTACGGCGACATGACCGAGCGGGTGCTGCGGGCCAACCCCTACCGGCTGGTGGACGAGATCAACGGCGTGGGCTTCCACACCGCCGACGAGATCGCCATGAGCCTGGGCTTCGGCCGGGAATCGGAATTCCGGCTGCGCAGCGGCGTGAAGTTCGTGCTGTCCGAGGCGGCCAACAGCGCCGGACACGTCTACCTGCCCCGGGCGTCGCTGGTGGGGGCCTCTGCGCGCATACTCAGCGCCGAGCCCGAGCTGGTGGAGGCCGTGGTGAGGGGCCTGGTGATGGACGGCGAGCTGGTGGCCGAGGCCGTGGGCGGCGAGGAGGCCGTCTACCTGCCCCGCTGCCACATGGCCGAGAGCGAGACCGCGCGGCTGTTGCTGCGGCTGCAAAAGACCATCCACCGGGCGAACATGAGCGAAAGGCAGGCCCTTTCCCAAATTGCGGCCCAGGAGGACGCCCTGGGCGTTTCCCTCTCAGATGAGCAGCGCCAGGCCGCCATGGACGCCATGCTGGAGGGCGTGTGCGTCATCACCGGCGGCCCCGGCACCGGCAAGACCACGTCCATCAACGTGATCATCCGGCTGATGCGCCGCTGGGGCAAGGTGGAGCTGTGCGCTCCCACGGGCCGCGCCGCCAAGCGCATGAGCGAAGCCACCGGCTGCGCCGCCCGCACCATCCACCGGATGCTGGAGTACAACGGCGAGCAGCAGGGCTTCCAGCGGGACGAGGACAACCCCCTGGACGCCGATGTGGTGATCGTGGACGAGATGTCCATGGTGGATATCTTTTTGATGCGCTCGCTGCTGCGGGCGCTGCGCCCCGGCACGCGGCTGGTGCTGGTGGGGGACGTGGACCAGCTGCCCAGCGTGGGCGCGGGGAACGTGCTGCGGGACATGATCGAATCCGGCGCGGTGCGGGTGGCGAGGCTGACCGAGATCTTCCGCCAGGCCGGGCAGAGCCAGATCATCGTCAACGCCCACAGGATCAACCGGGGGGAATACCCCGAGATCCGCAACCGGGACACCGATTTCTTCCTGGAGCGCCGACAGACCCCCGCCGAGGTGGCGGATTCGGTGGTGGCGCTGACCCGGGTGCGCCTGCCGAAGTACATGGGCCTCGACGGCCTGCGGGACATCCAGGTAATGGCTCCGATGAAGAAGGGCGATGTGGGCGTGTACGCGCTGAACGCGCTGCTCCAGCAGGCGCTGAACCCGGCGCGGCCCGATACCCCCGAGCTGAGCCACGGCGGCATGACCTTCCGTCCCGGCGACAAGGTGATGCAGGTGCGCAACAACTACGACCTGGAGTGGCGGAAGGACGGTGAGGACGGTGAGGGCGTTTTCAACGGCGATATCGGCTACATCCGGGCTGTGGACCGCGGGTCCCGGGCGCTGACGGTGGCCTTCGACGACGGCCGGGTGGCCGAATACGATGAATCGCTGTTGGACGACCTGGAGCTGGCCTACTGCATGTCGGTCCACAAGAGCCAGGGCAGCGAGTTCGACGCCGTGGTGCTGCCGCTGGTCAGCGGGCCGCCGATGCTGATGACCCGCAACCTGCTGTACACCGCGGTCACCCGGGCCAAGAAGCTGGTGGTGATCGTGGGCCGGGAGGGCTGTGTGCGCGCGATGGTGGACAACAACCACATCACCCGCCGCTTTTCCGCCCTGGACCTGCGGTTGAGGAGCGGCGCATGAGCGAACGGATTCAATCCGGCCTGAAGGCCCTGGTGCGGCTGGTCTATCCCGTGCGGGCGGTGTGCATGGGCTGCGGTACAAAGGCCGGCTTTGAACGGGACTGGCTGTGCGAAGACTGCCGCCAGGAGATGGCCAGCCGCTGGGTGGGCGTTGCCCCGCCGCCGGAGGGCGGCCTGATCGAGGGCGCAGCCTACGGCTACCGCTACGGCGGACCGGCCGCGGGGCTGGTGCGCAACCTGAAGTATCGGGGCGTGGCCCGGCTGGCCGAGCCCATGGGGGCGCGGATGGTCGCCGCCTTCGCGGGGCTTCAGCCGGCCCATATCGACTGCGTGACGCCGGTGCCGATGCACATTCGCCGCCAGCGCAGGCGGGGCTGCAACCACGCGCTGCTGCTGGCCCGGGCGGTGGCCGAAGAGCTGGATCTGCCCGTGTCGGACGCGCTCACCCGCACCCGGAACACCCGCCAGCAGGCGCGGCTCAGCGACGAAGAACGCCTTCACAACCTGGACGGGGCCTTCGCAGTGACCGGCGACGTGGCCGGCAGGCGGGTGCTGCTGGTGGACGACGTCTGCACTACCGGCGCCACCGCCAATGCCTGCGCCCAAGCCCTGCGGCAGGGTGGGGCGGAGGCCGTGCTGTTGGTATGCTTTTCGCAGGCGCATCAATTCTGATTTATCGCGGGCATGCGCCCGCTTGAAGGGGGACAGGTCCCCCTTCAATACATCCTCCTCAGATTTGCCTGAAATCGCAAGCGATTTCCGGTCGGGCGGCGCT
>ONJE01000274.1 GCA_900318045.1 uncultured Eubacteriales bacterium | reverse complement strand
TCCATCAGGTGGCCGATGTTCATGATCAGCAGCACCATGAAGGTGGAGCGGATGCCGGGCAGCGTGACGTGCAGGATGCGCTGGAAGCGGCCCGCGCCGTCGATGGACGCCGCCTCGTACAGGCTGGGGTCAATGGAGGTCATGGCGGCGATGTAGATGATGGTGTTCCAGCCGACCTCTTTCCAGACGTTGATGACGCCAACCAGCCACCAGAAGTATTCCCCCTTGCCCAGGAAGAAGACCGGCTGGTTGACCAGACGGAGTTTCAGGAGCAGCTCGTTGATGATGCCGTTGCTGGAAAAGATGTTCTGGGCCATGCCCACGACGATGACCATACTCAGGAAGTGGGGCAGGTACGTAACGGTCTGTACCGTGCGCTTGAACGACCTGTTGCGGACTTCGTTGAGCAGCACCGCCAGCAGAATGGAAGAAATCGTACCGAACACCAGGTTGATCAGGCTCATGGCCAACGTGTTCCGGATAGACAGGATAAAGTCTTCGCGGCCGAACAGGAATTTGAAGTTGTCCAGTCCGACCCATTTGCTGCCCGCCAGGCCCAGCTTGGGCTGGTAATCCTGGAATGCCGTCAGCCAGCCCCACAGCGGACCGTAGTTGAACAGCAGCACGTACAGCAGCATAGGCACGGACATGACCATCAGCTGCCACTGCCCGCCCAGGGTGCGAAAAAAACCCTTCTTTCTGTTCGGTACCGCGAGCGTCTCTGCCTTCGCGGTCTTTCCAATCCGGATCATCGTTTCTTACCCCCAATTCATCCAAGAAAAATGGCAAGAGGGGGAGAGACAACTCTCTCCCCCTTTTCAGGCAATATGATCAGTTGAGAGCCTGCTCGACCAGCTTCAGCACTTCTTCCTGCATGAAGTCGGTGTAGATCTTGGCAGACGGGGTGATTTCGGCCACGAAAGCATCCCAGTTGGCGTCGACCTCGGACGGATCGCAGGTGATGATGGTGGGCAGCCAACGGTCCTGGATGGGCAGGAAGCCCTGGTTGTAATCGATGTCGATGGGAGCCTTGTCGATCTGCCAGGCTTCGCCGTAGGGAGCCAGCTCGATGGGCGGGTTGAAGAACTCAGCGGGGGTCTTCTTGCCGGCAGCGGTCAGGAAGTCCTTGTCATAGTCGTTCATCTGGCCGAAGTAGATTTCAGGCTGCTGGGAAGGATCCCAGGCGTTGCCATTGTCCATGGTGCCCTGCTTCTTCGGGCAGGATTCCCAGATGGCCAAGGCGCGGTTGGCGCGCTTCCACTGCGCGTCGGCACGCTGGTCATACTGCTCTTTGGTCATCAGGTAACGGCCGTTTTCCACATAGTAGTCTTCGCCTTCGATGCCCCACTGGAGAATGGTCTGCCATTCGTCGGAGAGCAGGGTCTCGAACATACCCACAACGCGCTCGGGATACTTGCAGGTGACGGAGATACCGAAGCCGCGGTCCTTGTTCATGACGGTACCGTTCAGGTAGTGCTCCTCGATGACCTTGCCGTCCACGTATTCGGGATCGTAGACCAGCGGCAGGGCCAGGTAGGTGTTCTCATACATGTTGCTGGCCTTCAGGGAGTCGGTAGCGGGGCCGAAGTCCCAGGTCTGGTCGAACATGCCCAGCACGGTGCCGTTGGACAGAGCGGCGATATACTGGTCGTAGTTCATAACGAAGGTGTCCTTGTTGATCAGGCCCTTGTGGAATTCTTCGTTCAGCTTCTTGTAGTAAGCCTTGGCATAAGGCTTGTCGATGAATGTTTCGGTGTGGAAGTCAGGATCGTTCACGTCGATCAGCACTTCGCCGTCGTTCGGGCGGCCCATCAGGTGCTGCACGGGGTTGATCAGGCAGAAGTGGCGCCAGCCTTCGCACAGGATCGCGAAGCCGGTGTAGGGCGTGCCGTTGGCGGTGGTGGGATTGGCAGCCATGAAGCGCTCGATCAGGTCGAAGTACTCATTCAGGGTCTTCGGGACCTTGTACTCGTTCCACGCGATGACCTGCTTCTGGATGAAGAAGGCGGGGCCGTTGCACTCGTTCTGGATCTGAGCATTGTAGTTGATGCCGTAGTTGGGGATGATGTACAGCTTGCCGTCTTCGGTCAGGAGCTGCTTGATGCGGTTGTTGGTGTAGATGTGCTTGTAGAGGTTCGGGGTCTTCTCTTCGGTGATGTAGGGCAGCAGGTCGATCAGGACTTCCGCGCCTTCCAGCGTCTCAGCGTAGTTGCCGCCGTCGAACAGGTCCGGATAGACGTCGTCGGCCAGCTTCAGGCCCAGGGTCTCGGCGAGGTCGCCGGCCAGGAATTCGATTTCGAATTTGAGGCCCAGTTTTTCCTCGATCAGCTTATAGATCTTGTTGTCTTCCGTGGGCTGGTCGCCGGGATCGCCGCGGAATACGGTCAGGGTGATGACCTCCTCGCCTTCAGCCATGACGGCCGGGACGATGGAAAGGATCATTGCCAGTGCCATGAATACTGCCAGGAATTTCTTCATCGCTTCTTCCTCCTGTAAAATATGTTTGAGCCTGCGTGCTCATTGACCATATTATGCCAAGGCTGCTTAAAATCAACAATGGAATTTTGCGGCAATTATCCTCAATTTTTACACTTCTGATTCTCAGAATTTGCTCTGAGAATGGCAAAATCGCCCCCGTTTCGTTCATGAAAACGGCATCGAATATAGCGAAACCATCGGTAATAACAGCGTTTTTACGCGATCTTCCTGCTAACTCGTTTTAGATGTATGATCTGGTATGTATAATATCAGTTAAGACAGAAACAGGCAGGTGTCCTCATTCGTTGCAATCGGCAGAAACGCTTGATATATCAATTGAATTAAATAATTACAGGCAATACTGCCCATTTCCGAAGCAAGTATTGAGCAATCAGTATGACGGATTCATCAAAAAGGATAAGAAATGGCCGTCACTTTTGAGCGGTCCGCCGCGTACCGGCTCTGCTTCATGGCCGCGAAGGACTCCTCCAGGTTTTTGCGTTCGAAGAGCTCGGTGACCCCCAGCCTGCGCACGTCGGCGGCAAAGGCGTCGATCTGCGCGTCCCTGCCGGGGGCGTCCATGGGCAGGCGGGCCAGGCGGGCATAGCGCACGGACAGGGCCTCCCGCTCCACCCGCTCCCGGTACACGCCCTCCCCTGCCAGGGCCAGGGCCTGATCCAGCAGGGAGGCCGCCGCCTGCAGCCGTTCATCGGTGAGATAGGCCGCGGTGGGCGGGTCGTAGATGCTGGCGTGGGCCTCCTCCCCGCAGGCGGAGCGCCAGAGGGCCGCGTATTCCAGCATCGGGGCGGCGGCGGGACCGTAATACCCCGCCACGAACTCCCGGGTCAGCTCCTCCTCCGGCAGGTCGGGATCCCACAGCAGCTTGCCCAGCAGGTAGATCTTCAGCTGTGCCAGAGCGCTGGACCGGCCCCGGGAGAAATTGCCCTGCTCCAGGACGCCGCGCACCCCGTACCGGCGGAACATGCGCAGGTTTTCCCGCAGCACGCCCAGGTTGGGGAAGGGCTGGAGATAATTGGCGTAGTTGGTGGTGTAATCCCAGACAAAGAGATTGTCGCAGATCGCAGACCAGCCTTTGAGGTCTTCAGGAAACGCAGCACCGCTGGAAGGGGCACCGGCAAAATTGGCGGCGGAACCATACTGCACATTGATACCGCCCCGTTCGCAGCGGCAGATGCCGATGGGGTGGGAGAAACAGCATTCAATGGAACAGAGACGGACAATGACATTTTTGCGGGGACGCACATGTTTTGGCGGTCGGCGGCAGTAAAGATAGGCGAAAGTGTGGATCATGACCTGCGGGTAATCCTCTGCAATGTTGTCAGCGATTGCGTTGACAAAGCGGATCACGCTGCCT
>ONJE01000100.1 GCA_900318045.1 uncultured Eubacteriales bacterium | reverse complement strand
CGCTGCTGGAGCGCGTCGGCAACATACCCGTATACACCGCCGAGGAGGCAGTGCTGCGCGACCTCACCGGCTATCCGCTGACCCGGGGCGTTCTGTGCGCGATGCGCCGAAAGCCGCTGCCTACGGTGGAGGCTGTGTGCCGGGACGCCCGCAGGGTGGCGGTGCTGGAGGGCATCGTGGACACCACCAACATCGGCGCGATATTTCGCTCCGCCGCAGCCCTCGGGGTGGACGGCGTTCTATTGACGCCCACCACCTGCGACCCGCTGAACCGCCGGGCTGTGCGAGTGAGCATGGGCACGGTGTTCCAGGTGCCCTGGACGCGCATCGGGAAAGCGCCCGCCGACTGGCCGGAGGCGGGGCTCACAGCCCTCAACGGGATGGGCTTTCAATCGGTGGCACTGGCGCTGTCCGACGATTCTGTGGACATCGACGACCCCAGCCTGCTGGCCCGGCCGAAGCTGGCCATGGTGCTGGGTACCGAGGGTGACGGGCTGGCCCCCGACACCATCGCAAACTGCGACTACACCGCCCGAATTCCCATGGCCCACGGCGTAGACTCCCTGAACGTCGCCGCCGCCGGGGCCGTCGCCTTTTGGACGCTGTGCCGCAAAAGGGCCGGAGAATAACATGACAAAAGCGCCTTCACCATGAGGCGCTTTTGTCATGCCCTACACTCTTTTCAGGGGAATGCAGATGTAGCTGATGTTGTCTTCGGGCTTCTCCGCCGGCGGCATATAGATCTCAATCGAGTAATTTCCCGCGAGCTTATAACTGGTCAATGATGGAAGCCATTCCGACCAAATCTGAGTATTGACCTTCTGCAGGCTGTCTGGCAAGGCGCCCCTGCAAGTGAATTCCGCCCACAGACCTCCGGGAATTTGTTGCGTGCTGCAGCCCTCCGGTATGTCCTTCCACGGCGCGTACAGGTCCGCGATCCAGTAGTCGAAGTCCTTGCCGTCCATGTCATGGCAGACGCCGAACATGCCCTTCAGTCCCTTCATGTCCGACATCCACTCGCTCCAGTACTTCGGAATCTCCTGGTAGCTGGTCTCGGAATTGAAGCGCCGCTTGATGCCGACGATGGTAAACGGCGCCTTTTCCACGATGCGATAATCCAACATATTTCCACCCTCCAGCGTGACTTTGATGTGCAGCGGGGCGAAGGAGCGCAGGTTCGAGCCGTGCTCCCGTGCCTGGGAGGGCGTAATGCCGTGAAAGCGTTGAAATGCTTTGGCAAAGCTGTCCGGCGAGTCATAGCCATACTTGACAGCCACATCAATGACCCTGGTATCGGCTCGAGACAGCTCCTGGGCGGCCAGCGTCATCCTGCGCGCGCGGATGTAATCTCCGACCGTCATGCCGCAGAGCGCGCCGAAGATGCGCTGGTAATAGAAGGGCGACAGCGCGGCCTTCGCCGCAATCGCTTCAATGTCCAGCGTCTCTGACAGGTTCTGCTCGATGTAATCGACGGACGCCTGAAAGGCCTCGATCCAGCCCTGCATACCCTTTCCTCCCCTCGTTGCAAAATCAGTATAGCAGTCCTGCCCGGCAAACGTCCGACTTTCCGTGCCCAATCAATCGGGGTGGGCGATCCCCTCCAGAAAAGCGCGCGCTTCCTTTGCGCCGCCGCAGGCGTGGAAGCTCTCGGATATCCTGGCCGCGCCGTCCCTGTAGCACGGCTCGTTCAGAACCTGCTTCAGCGCGTCCATGATATCCGCCTCCGTTATCGACTTCAGCCGGACCCCCGCGCCCAGCTCCTCCACCCGCCTGGCCACGGCGCCTTGCTCCGGTGTCTGGGGAAACAGCACCAGCGGTACCTTATAATACAGGCCCTCGGACGCGGAGTTCATGCCGCAGTGGGTGATAAACGCATCTGCGATGGACAGCACCGCCATCTGGTCCACACTCTCGTAAACCTGAATGTTCTCAGGCAGGCATTCAAAGTGCTCGGTATTGGTTCCCATGGAGATGATGACCTGCCAGTTCGTCTGTCCCAGCGCGTGGATGCAGTTGCGATAGAATTCCCGGTTTTGGTTGACCGTACCCATGGAGATATACACGGTCTTTTCAGCGGTCTTGTCGAAGGGCGATGTTATGGGGCGGATCGACGGCCCTATAAAATGATAGCGATCGGAAAACGTGTCGGCGCAGGGCTGGAAATACTTCGAGGTGTAGACGATGGTGTTGGTATCGTTGTCGTTCTGAACGATGTCCAGCAGGCCTTTGACCGGATAGCCCTTCTCCCGCAGCCGCCTGATCTGCTTGTCGATGCGCGGCATGGCGAAGAGCATCTTCGCGATGTCCCAGGGACTTTCCTTCATGTACTTCGATGAATAGCGGTTAAAGGCAAAGGTAGTGGTAGAGGATACATAGGGGAGCCCGTGCTTCATCGCCACCAGCTTGCCCCAAAAGGCGACGGAATCGGAAACGACGATGTCCGGCCTGATCTCACCGACCTTTTCCGTGGTCATTGCATCCAGTGCCAGGGTCGAGGATACGAGGAGCTCCGTCGCGAAGACCTTGTCCTTGCCGACACGGTCCGCGTTTTCCTTGTCCTCCATGTCGAAGTCATAGCCGTCGCACCCAATAAACGTCGCCCCTGCCTGTTCAATCCGGTCCCGGAACATCTCAAAGGAGAAGTAATATACCTGATGTCCGGCGGAGGTCAGCTCCCGGACCGGGCCAAGGGTCGGATTGGTGTGTCCGTAAGCAGGTATACAAAACCACGCGATCTTCATGGGACCTGGCTCCCTCCCTCTTCATCACAGGCTGCCTTAACCACATGTGTCGGGGGTAAGGCAGCCTCTCTGTCATGGTTATTGATCGGCAAATATCGCGCTGACCGTGATGGCGTCCACCACGGCTTCTGGGTTTGCGGGATCGACGATTTCAAGCCCGGCCTGGTACTGGTCGTTCATCCGCTGTTGGAATTCGGCCACAGCCTGGAGGGTCTGGGTATCCAGCACGCCGGGCTCCAGCCCGTCGGTGGACAGCAGGCCCAGGCTGTACAGCCGCATTTGTAGCTGCTGGATGATTTCGGCTCCGCTCGCGCTGTTGATCTCGCCGACGGTCGCCCCGTCCACGATGGCGGGAGTCTGCACGCTGTCCGCGTCCGGCTGGGATTCACTTCCGTCAGCGCTCCCTTCCGGGACCGCTTCAGGCCCGCTTTCCACCTCGGGCGCGGGGATGGCGAAGTGGGCGGTGCCCCACACCACGTCGTTGCTGCCGCCGCCCCGGGGCATCGCGCCCACATAGATGGTGTATATGCCCGCGGGCAAGCTGCGGGCGTTGACCGTCCGGCTGGTATCGGTGGTGGTACCCAACTCCTGGCGCTCGCCGACCTCGTTTTCCACGTAGATCGTGTAGCTCTCCACGTCGCCATCAGCATTCCAGCTGATGATGATGGAGCTGTCCGTCATATAGGTTATGCCGTCCTTCTGATAGGCGGAACCGCCGATCGTCACAACGGGGGTGCCGATGGTAGCCACCTGGGGCGCGGGCGTAGGCACCTCAGTGGGTTCGGGCGTGGCTTCCTCGGGCCGCACAAAGCGGGCCTCGCTCACCACCATGTCTTCCCGCTCTCCATTGACCGGTACCGCCCCCACGGACAGCGTGTACACCTCGTCCACCGCCATGTTGACCGTCCGCAGCGTGACGGAGGTCTGGGTAGTGAACTGGGGCTCGACGATGTCGCTGCCGTTGGAATCGGTGATGCGCACGTAGTAGGTCTGCACGTCGCCGTCGGCGCGCCAGCGCATTTCGAAGCTGTCCGCTTCAATAACAACGGGTTCACCACCCGCGATAGCGCCGGCGATGGCGATCTCCGGGGCGGACACGACGCCCACCTCCGGTTCCGGTTCGGGCTCGGGTTCCGGCTCCGGTTCATGGGTTTCCTCTGGCTCGGCTTCCTCCGGGGCGGGAAGCATGAATCGCGCTGTCTGCCAGAGTATATCGCTCTCGCCGCCGCCCTTGGGCAGCACGCCCAACCGCAGTGTATACACCTCGCCCGGATTCATGCGCTTGGTGTCGATGGTGAAGCCGGTATCCCGGATGCCTTCCTGCTCGACAATGGCAGTCCCGGAGCCATCCGTCACAAAGACGGCATAGCTGTCCACGTCGCCTTCGGCGCGCCAGCGCACATTCACTTTGCCCTCGGGGATACTGACGATCTCGCCCGTGGACAGCTCGTCCCCAAAGGCGATGTCAATGGCGCCGACCTCGGCCACCGTCTCAGGCTCGGGCGTTTCCCCGGCCATCTCGGGTTCCACGAGTTCCGCGTCCATTTCCTCTTCCACGCTCAGACCGGCCTCGGCCTCCTCAGGCTCCGCCCGCATCTTGTGCTCGAAGGCATACTCCAGTGCCTGGCGGGTCATATTGTCCATGCGACCGTTGACCTCCAGCACCGCCTCGCCCCGGGCGCTGTTCACCCAGGCCTGGAACCGGCGCACCGCGTCGGTCGTGGCCTCGTCATATTCACCGTTCACATCGGCCTCGGCCAACAGGCCGGTGGCGTTCAGCATCTCCTGAATATAGCGGATGGATTCAACATCGGAATCCCCATCCACAATGATCTCCTGTTCGCCCTCCAGCACTTCCGCCGGTTCCTCCTCCGGTTCCAGTGGCTGAGGCGTAACCATCTCCTCAACGGTCACTTCAACGGGCGCCTCGGTGGGTGCAACCGTGGGTTCTTCTACGTCCTGGTTGATGTTCATGCCGCGTTCATAGGCATATTCCAGCATCTGCCGGGTCTTGTCGTCCACCTTGCCGTCCTCCGGCACGGTGCCCTCGCCCTGCACGCTGTTGACCCACTTCTGGAAGCGCCTGACCGCGCGGGCGGTTCCCTTGCCGTATACGCCGTCCACGCCATTGGTATTCATCGCGCCGACCGCACTGAGCATTTGCTGGACGTAGCGTATGGACTCCCTATCGGAGCCCGGGCCAACGGTGATCTCGTCGCCCTCTGCATCTCCCTCCGGCTCCAATTCGGGTTCGACCGCCTGGTCTTCAGACTCGAGCGCCTCGATCTCGATGTCATTGTCCAACCCAATCTCCTCCTGGGGCTCGGGGGTGGGGACCATCGTAGGCTTCGGCGTCGGTCGATTCGTGGGCTTCGGCGTCGGCGTACCATAGGGCATCATGCCGTGGTCCTTGCAGTATTCCAGGTAGAGCAGCGTCAACTGATCCACCTCACCGTTTACAGTGAGGGTTTCCTCCTTGCGCTGGTCGTTCACCCACTGCTGGAAATCCGCCACGGCAGAGATTGTGGCGCTGCCATAGACGCCGTCCACACCGCTCCTGGACATCATGCCGATATCCGCCAGCAGCTGCTGTACCTTTCGAATTTCCGCCTTGGACGATTTGTCGTTGATCACGCCTTCCAGCACCTCTATGGGCCGGGTGGTGGGCGTGGGTGTAGGCTTGCGCGTGGGTTTCGGCGTCTGGGTAGGCTCCGCCGTCGCCTTGCGCAGGTTCTCCCATTCCTCTGCATAATAATCCAGGAAAGCCAGGCTCTGGACATCCAGCTTGCCGGTGACCTCCAGCACGTCGTAGCCTGCCAGCTCATTGACGCGCCTCTGGAATCGGCGCACTGCGGCCACGGTGGTCGCATTGTAGTTGCCGTCAGCGGAGCCGTCGGGCAACAGACCCAGCGTGATCAGCTGCCGCTGGACCCGGCGCACCTGGTTGGCCGGGGAAGTCTCGTCCACGTCGCCATCGTCGGGCTTGGGCGTCACCTTCGGGGTGGGTTTGGGCGTGGGCTTCGAGGCGTCGGCCTCATACAGCCACTGCTGCGTCTTCGGGCCGGCCACACCGTCCACGCTCAGCTTCTCTTTGGGCTTGAATCGATCGTTGACATAGGCCTGGAAATCCCTGACGGCCTGGCGGGTCGCTGTATCATACTTGCCGGTTACCTGGCTCTTTTCCAGCCAGCCCTCTTCATACAGCTTGTTTTGCAGCTTGCGGATCTCTTCACGGCTGGAATCGCCATTGACCACCCTGTAGCGCTGGCTGCCCTTGGCATCGACCGTAGGCACGAGGGTGGGCGCAGGGGTGGGTGTCCGCGCGGCCTGCTGGGCTTCCTGGTATTCCTGCTCCACGTCGCCCTCATAGGTATAGTCCATCCATGACAGTTCCGGATCCACCAGCGCGGCAAAGGTGGGGGATACATAGGGCGTCGCCGTGGGCGTAGCTACGGGAATCCATACCTGGCTGGGGTCCAGTGTGGGACTCTGAGTGATATCCCTGCTGGTCGTCACAGCGCCGTTGAACACCGTGATCAGCAGCACGGCAGCCACCACCAGCACCGCCACAGCGATACCGGCAAAGAGCAAAACCCGGCCCTTGCCGCCGCGCTCCTCTTCTTCCTCCGGTTCGCGATCGTGTTCTGACGCGGTGGCGGACTTGCGTTGGGCGATATAGGCTGTGCCGTTCTCCTCGAAGAAGAAGTGGCGTTTACGGGGATCCTCCACGTTCTCCACGCTGGCCCGCAGCTTTTTCAAGCCCGCTTCAAACTGGTCCTCCATGCCCGCCACCGGCACCACCGCGCCATCGTTCAGACGCTCGGCGCAGTCCCTTGGCAGATACTCGCGGATGCGCAGGCGATTTTCTTTTTTTGTATCAAAGGCCGCGTAGACGATGCCCGTGGCATCCTGGCCCAGTGCGCGGCCAACCAAAAAGCGACCGTGATAGACCTGCGACCCGGGAAGCATCTGAATCTGCGGCACCGCGGCGCGGGAATCCTTGCCGCAATGAGGACAGGTGGTCTTTCCGTCCATTTCCTCAAAGCAGTACATGCACAGATTTTCATATGCCATATATTTCACCCCTCGATTTACGGTGTAGATAGCTTATATATCAATACTGCCCGACAACCATCGGCGTCCGCCATTGGAGGCTGCCAGCATATCGTGTTATATGTTCATTGGACGCATAACTGCCCCTTCGGGTTCACCCAGTGCGTTTGGTATATGTCGCGCAAGCCGGCTTTGCGTCCAAAAATCACATTTTTGTAGAAAACGGCGGTCTCATTGCCCGCGCTCTTCGATTATGAGGTAGGCAGCCAATTCACTTACACTGGTAAAAACCACCTCGGCGCCTGCCCTGGCCAGTTCTCCCGGGAGGGCATAGCCATAGTCCGCACCGATCGCCCCAATGCCAACGGCACGAGCCGCTTCTATGTCATACAGGCGGTCTCCTACCATACACGCTCGTTTCAAGTCCACGCCTTCCGGCAGCGCCCGAAGAATCAGGTCACGTTTATCCGCAGAATGTCTCTGCAGACCGACACCAAAGATAGTATTCAAAAGAGAATCAATTTCGTAATATGCGGCGAGTCTTTCCAGCATAAACTGTGGTTTTGCGGAGGCGATGCCCACATAAGCACCCGCATCATGCAGCGACTGTAGCAACTGAACAATTCCGGGATAGAGGTGAGATTCGTACAGTCCAATATCCACGTACCGTTCCCGATAGCGAAGTATGGCGGTATCGGCCTCTTCGTCGGTCATACCACAGTATTCCTTGTAACTGTCATGCAGCGGCGGACCGATGAAGCGGGACAGCGTGGCTTCCGGCAGCGCGGGGTAGCCCATCTTTTCCAGGCTGTAAGCCACGCTCCTTGTTATCCCATCTCCAGTATCTGCCACTGTGCCGTCAAAATCAAACAGGCAGTGACTGTATCTCAACAACATGAAATCAGACGCCTCCAGCATGTTCCATATCTATTCTATTTTATTTTATCATATGAATGTGACATTTCCTTCGTTATTGAAGAAATCCATTATGAAATATAGACTCAATGAATAAAAAAAGAGAGCCACTCAGTGAATGACTCTCAATGAGATCCGGCGACGACCTACCCTACCGGGCCGTTTCCAGCCAAGTACTATCAGCGTGCTGAGGCT
>ONJE01000180.1 GCA_900318045.1 uncultured Eubacteriales bacterium | reverse complement strand
CCTTGCGGCCGGCCCACCTTCCCCTGAAGGGGAAGGCTTTTGGATGTGCCAGCAGCTATTTCTAATCCCTAATCCCTATTCCCTAATCCCTGAGCCTCATCCCGACAAATCAGACGTTACCTGACTGAATTGTTACGATTTGTAAACAAATTGAACGTTTTTTGCACTACCTTTTTATGCCGGACTGTGATAGACTGTTAGAGGATACAGATCAACAAACCAAAGGAGAGTTGCGATATGAAGAAGTTTGTTTGTATGATGCTCGTCGTGCTGCTGGTCTGCCTGTCGGCGGCGGCGCTGGCCGAGGCCAAGGTGGACCAGTCGGTGATCGACAGCTTTGGGGACACCTGGGTCGGCGAGGGCGACGGCCATTATGCCGCGGAAATCTGGTATGAGGACGGGGCCTTCCATTGCAGGGGCACCCGCCACATCAGCGTAGACGAGGGCTACAGCTTCGAATTCGAGCGCTGCACCTATGATGCCGAGGCCGGGGCCCTGGTGTGCGAGGGCGGCGTGCTGCGCCACGAGCTGCGGGGCGAGGCCGACGGCAAGATCGCTTCCGAGGACGTGGCCACCGGCTTCGGCGCGACGCTGACCGTGGATGAAAAGCACCACCTGCACTGGACGGGCTCCGGCGACGCACTGCCCGACCTGGAGTATGCCTCACTGGACGAGGTGGGCGAGGAATCCTGGTATGACACCCACGACGACGGCGGGGACGACGATGACGAAAGCGCCGCCAACAGCGCCGGAGACGCCTTCGTGGGCGACTGGATGTGTGAACGCGCATCGATTTACATCGACGAGGACGACAACGTGTACAACGTGCACATCACCTGGGGCTCCAGCGCCTTTGAAAGGGCCGTGTGGGATTATACCTGCGCCCTTGACCCCGCCACCGGCGCGCTGACCGGCGTGGGCAAGGAGAGCACTGAGACCTACAACGACAACGGGGAGCTGGTTTCCACCGAAGTGGTGTATACCGACGGCGCGGCCACCTTCACCATCGACGGCGACGCGCTGCTGTGGAATGACGCCAAGGAGAACGTGGCCGAGGGCATGCGCTTCGAGCGCGTCGAGCCCGAGGGGGACGCGGAGCAGGACTGAACAATCAGAACCCTGAGCTGGCACGCGAAGCGTGACTGAGGGAGTGTAAGCTGAGCAGTAACAATATGGCGGAGGAATATGCCCTCCGCCATATTTATGCCCTTGACAAATAGTCCCCGGGGGTATATAATGACGCTGTGAAATACCTGGCAGGGGTATAGAAGCGAGGTGAATGATATGAATAACGTCGACAGTCACAACCATGAATCGACAGGTTGCCCGGCCTGCCACCAGCGGCACACCCCCAGGGGCGAGGAGGAGCTGCGCCAGCTGAAGAACCGGCTGAACCGCATGGTGGGCCAGCTGAACGGCATCGGCCGGATGCTGGATGAGAACCGCTACTGCGGGGACATACTGATACAGATCAGCGCCGTGGAAAAGGCGCTCCAGGGCTTCGGCTATACGGTGCTGAAGAGCCACATGGAAAACTGTGTGGCCGAGGAGGTCCGCAACGGCAACCCCGACATCATGGAGGAGACGCTGGAGCTGATGAAGAAGCTGAAATAGCGGCGGCCCCGCGCCGCCACAGCACGAACCTGTAATTTTTTGGAATGCGGAGTCGAAGGATCCCGAGTCAGGAGCATGATACAATGACATTCGATGTAAAGGGCATGACCTGCGCGGCGTGCAGTGCCCACGTGGAAAAGAGCGTGCGCAAGCTGGAGGGCGTCAGCGACGTTTCAGTGAGCCTGTTGACCAACTCCATGGAGGTGCAGTTCGATCCCGATACCGTCACCCCGGACGCCATCTGCAAGGCGGTGGCCTCCGGCGGCTACAGCGCCTCGCCCCGGGGCGAGGCTGCCGCGGCTGCGGCGCAGCAGGCCGAACGGCCCGATCATACCGGGGAACTGAAGGCCATGCGCAACCGGCTGATCGCCTCCATCCTGCTGCTGGTCGTGCTGATGTACGTGGCCATGGGTCACATGCTGCACCTGCCCATGCCCGAGGCGCTGCACCGGCCCATGTTCAACGGGCTTGTCCAGCTGCTGATCGTGATCCCGGCCATCGTCATCAACCGGGGATACTTCATCAACGGCTTCAAGGCCCTGTTCCACCTGGCCCCCAACATGAACAGCCTGATCTGCGTGGGCGCGACGGCGGGCCTGGGATACAGCCTGGCGGTTCTGCTGGGCGTGGCGCTGAAGCTGGACGCCGGCGAGAGCGTGGGGATGGTGGACTACTACTTTGACGCCAGCGTGATGATCCCCACGCTGATCTCGGTGGGCAAGTACCTGGAGGCGAAGGCCAAGGGCCGCACCAGCGAGGCCATCTCCCGGCTGGTGGACCTGGCCCCCCGGAAGGCGAACGTGATCCGGGATGGCGTGGAGGTCGAAATCGACGTCAGCGCGCTGGCCGTGGGCGACGTGGTCATCGTCCGGGAGGGGCAGACCGTGCCCACCGACGGCGTGATACTGGAGGGCCACGGCAGCCTGGACCAGTCGATGCTCACCGGCGAGAGCGTGCCCGTGGACCTGTCCGCAGGCGACGAGGTGGTGGGCGCGACCGTCAACCGGGGCGGCAGCTTCACCTTCCGGGCCACAAAGGTCGGCGAGGACACGGCCCTTCAAAAGATCGTGAGGCTGGTGGAGGCGGCGGCCAACTCGAAAGCCCCCATCTCCCGGCTGGCCGACCGGGTCAGCGGCGTGTTTGTGCCGGTGGTGATGGGCATCGCGCTGGTGACGTTCATCGTGTGGCTGGCCATCGGCGGCGGCGTGCCCGCGGCGCTGAAGCATGCCATCGCGGTGCTGGTGATCTCCTGCCCCTGCGCGCTGGGCCTGGCCACGCCCACGGCCATCATGGTGGGCACCGGCAAGGGCGCGGAGCTGGGCATCATGATCCGTTCCGCCGCGTCGCTGGAGATGGCCCACAGCATCGACTGCGTGACCTTCGACAAGACCGGTACGCTGACCCAGGGCCAAATGCGACTGACCGGCATCAACGCCGGCATCGACAGCGATGCGGCCCTGCGCCTGGCGGCGGCGGTGGAGAAGCTGAGCACCCATCCCATCGCGGCGGCCATCGTGGCGGCGGGCGGGGACGACCTGCCCCCGGCCACCGACTACGAGACCCTGCCCGGCAGGGGCGTGGCGGCGACGGTGGAGGGCCGGCGCATACAGGTGGGCAAGGCCGGCTGGATGGCCGAGCTGGGCGTGGACACCGCCCCGATGGCCGCCTGGGCCGACGAAATGGCCGCCGCCGGCGCGACGGTGATGTTCGCCGCCGAGGAAGGCCGCCTGCTGGCGGGCTTCGCGCTGGCGGACACCCTGCGCCCCACCAGCCCCGCGGCGGTTTCCGACCTGAACGAACTGGGCGTCAAAACCGTGATGCTCACCGGCGACAACGCGCGCGCCGCGCGGGCCATCGGCAATCAGCTGGGGGTCAGCGAGGTCCGCGCCCAGCTGCTGCCCCAGGACAAGCAGGACGTGATCGCCGACCTGCAGGGCCAGGGCAGGAAGGTCATGATGGTGGGCGACGGCATCAACGACGCCCCGGCGCTGGTGAAGGCCGACCTGGGCGTGGCCGTGGGCCAGGGCACCGACGTGGCCATTGAGAGCGCCGACGTGGTGCTGATGCGCGACGACCCCCGCCTGGCCGCGGGCGTGATCCGGCTGGGCCGGGCGGTGATCCGCAACATCAGGCAGAACCTGTTCTGGGCGTTTTTCTACAACCTGATCGGCATTCCCATCGCCGCCGGGGCGCTGACGAAGCTGGGCATCGAGCTGAACCCGATGATTGCCGCCGCCGCCATGAGCATGAGCAGCGTGTGCGTGGTCACCAACGCCCTGCGGCTGCGCCGCTTCCAGCTGGACCTGCCGGACGTCGGCCCCGCCGAATCGGGCGACGACGCGCAGGCCGTGACCGTGGTTCATACCGAACTGCCGGATATGGATTCCATTGACAACAAAACCAATATCAAGGAGGAACAAACCATGAAGAAGACCGTGAAGATCGAAGGCATGATGTGCCAGATGTGCGTCAAGCACGTGAAGACCGCCCTGTCCGCCCTGGACCCCAATGTGGAGGTGTCGCTGGAGAACAAGTGCGCCACCGTGGATGAAAAGGTGGATGACGCCGCCATCGCCGCCGCCGTGAAGGAGGCGGGGTACGAGGTCGTGGCGTAAGGACGCCGAACAAAATAAAACCCGCGCTGGTGAGAGTGCGGGTTTTTGTTCGCATAGGGGAATGCATATTGTCACTGATTGACAATAAGTGGAAACTGCATTACAAGACAGATACCCGCAAGGGGAGAAGGGTGAACAACAAACACGCAGGCGGTTGCTCCGACATCTCCGAAAGGAGGTGAAGGAAATGCGTATTACGTTCCATTTCGGAAAGTATACCATCACGATTATCGTGTATGATCGGAAAAAAAGCAACCGCCACTCTGCCAAGTGACGGATGCTTTTGGTAAACCAAGAGTATTCTGCTGTTTGAAGGAGCAACCGTGTGCGTGGTTTGCCCTTCGTTTGTATTATAAAGCACTGGGCGGCTTTTGTCAAGCCGCGTTTCAGACATTGCACGGGCAACGGAAAAATGGTATAATGCCAAGCGGAATGGAACGAATGCCCGGTCACTGTCTGGCCGGAGGAGGGATGGACCATGGAAAACAGGGACAGGTGCCCGCGCTGCGGGGCGCTGTTATTGCCGGGGGAGCGGTTTTGCGGCCAGTGCGGCGTGCCGCTGACTGAGGCTGCGGGTGCCGCGAGCACTGAAAATCATGCGGGCTATGCGGAAAACGCGTCGAACGGCGCCGACGGGCAATGGACTGTGTACAACGGAAATAACGCGAACGTCAGCGTGAATCCGGGCGTCGGCATGAACGCGGGCGCGGTCGGCAGTTCCGGCTGGCAGCCGGGGATGCGGCCCTGTACCATCGAACAGCTGCGGGACTTCTGTGCCTACAACGAAATGCCCCTGGAGCGTATGCGCTTCTTCGTGGGCGAGGACTACAGGCAGCCCCGGGCCTTTGGCATCTACCGCGATGGCGGGACCTTCGTGGTCTACAAGAACAAGGACGACGGCAGCCGCGCCGTGCGCTACAACGGCCCGGACGAGGCCTTCGCGGTGGGCGAGCTGTACGACAAGCTGTTGGACGAGTGCCACAAGCGGGACATCTGGCCCGACGGCAAGCCCGCCGATTATGAGAAACGCATGAAGTCGGAAAAGCGTCGCATGGTCGCCATCGCCATGGTAGTGGTGCTGCTGATGGGCATCGTCGGCTTCATATTCCTGAAGATACAGGCCAGGGAGCATGCCAACGACGGCTATTACCGCTTCAACGACGCGGGCATCTACTACTGCTATGGCGGGGACTGGTTTTACGACGACGGCTACTACGACTGGGTGCCGGTGACCTATGGGCCGTATGACGATTACGACGACTGGTCCGGCTACTACATCGGCGATACCTACGACCGCAGCTGGGGCTACAGCGATTTCGAGTCCTCCGCTGTGTGGCAGCAGATCCAGGAGGAGAGCCGAACCTCCTCCCACGACTACGACAGCTGGAGCTCCAACGACACCGACTGGAGCTCGGACTGGTAATACTAATCTCAACCTAAACCTATACAATCATGCGGCATCTTTTCCGCCATACCGGCGTTGAAGTCCCTTGACTTGCCGCCAGCAAGCCTGCGGGC
>ONJE01000245.1 GCA_900318045.1 uncultured Eubacteriales bacterium | reverse complement strand
CTGGTGTTCCACCGCTGCCGCCTGACGGGGGAATGTGAGGCCGGCGCGGGCAGCTTGGGCCGCCCCTGGAGGGCCTTTGCCCGCACGCTTTTCCTGGCCTGCGACATGGATGAACACGTGAACCACGCGGGGTTTGAGGATTGGCAGAACTGGGACGGTGTGCGCCCGATCACCCGCCGCTGGTGCGAGTGGGGCACCACGGGCGTGCGCGCCGACCTGTCCACCCGCCACCCGGGCCAGGCGATCCTGACAGATGAAGAGGCCGCTAAGGTAACGCCGGGGGAAGTATTGGACGGGTGGGTACCGTTCTAAAGCATTACAATAATCCCGCCACCACCGCCGCCACGCCGTCTTCGTCGTTGGTGGCGGTGATTTCATCGGCCATGCGCTTCACTTCGTCCACGGCGTTGCCCATCGCCACGCCGATGCCGGCGCTTTTGATCATGGTGATGTCGTTGAGGCCATCCCCGAAGGCCATTGTCTGTTCCCGCCTGAGCCCCAGATATTCGGCCAGCGCCAACAGCGCGCGACCCTTGGTGGCGTCTTCACGGTTGATTTCCACGTTCCGTGGTACCGATGAGGACACGGCGATGTTCGGAAAGGGGAAATGGCCCAGCAGGCGGCGCTGAGTGTCCGTGTCCCGGCAAAACGCCTGGATCTTCTGGATGTCACTGCCCCGCGCCCTTATGTGTGCTTTCAGCTCCGGCACCGGTGTACGGATCGACTTCATGTATTCCGCCACGATGGGGCTGGCCGCATAGGCATCAATCTGCTGCCACATGGCCTCGGTCATGTAGCCCTGGCCTTCCATGTAGCAGTCATAGATCAGCGGCTGGCCGTCAAGCCACGACATGATCTCCAGCGCCTGCGCAAGCGGGATCTCGGCGCGGCAAAGCATTTTGTCGTTCAGCACATCGTAAATCGCCGCGCCGTTGGAGAGTATGGCATACTTCAGGAAGGGCCAGTCCAACACCGCCTGGGGCAGCCCCCGGAAGATGCGGCCCGTGACCGGTACGATAAAGATGCCCTGCTCGCTGGCCCGTTGCAGCGTCGCAAGGTTGCGCTCGGTCACCCGCTTATCGGTGGTCAGCAGTGTGCCGTCCAGGTCCAGGGCGATGAGCCGTATGTCCTTAATCATTATGCGCATCCGCTCCTTCTGATTTCAGTCTGATGATCCGATACCCGTTGACCGGCAGCGCTGCGATGCCGCCGGTTGCCTCGCCGGTGAGCAAGTCGAAGCCTTGCGGCAGCGCCACCTCCGCCGCTGTGCCGGAGAAGTTCAGTATGAAGGCAATGTCGCCGCGCCGGGTCGCCTGCACGCCCATGGGCAGGTTCCTGACCTCAGGGGTTATGCCGGCCCCGGGGACGACGTCGCCAAAGAAGCAGTCCAGGTAATCGGCATCCGGACAGGTGGCGATGTAGTAAGCCCTGCCCGCGCCGTAGTGGTTCACCGTGACGCATGGCATGCCTGCGTAGAAGTCGTCGGTGTAGGTGGCGAGGATCTCCGCTCCTTCGGCGTGGATCAGGTCGCAGAGGGTATTGCAGGTGTAGACCCGCCCGTCGGTTGTGCGCATCCCGTTGTGCTCGTCGTCGTACAGGGCGTCGGTCTCCTCGGCCCAGATGCCCAGGACCTTGCGCAGCGGGCCGGGGAAGCCGCCCAGGAAGCACAGGTCATCCTCGTCTGCACGACCGGTGGGGCAGGTGCACACCAGCGTGCCGCCCTCCCGAACAAAGGCTTCGAGCCGCTGGGCGACGCCGGGGCGCAGCATGTACAGCATCGGCGCGGCGATCAGCCGGTATTGGCCGAAGTCACAGGTCTCGTCGATGATGTCCACGTCGATGCCCTGCCGCTTCAAGCCCCGGTAATGACTGAGCACGGTCCCATCGTGGCGCATGTCGCGGCGGGGACCCTGGCAGTCCTCCAGTGCCCAGCGGTTTTCGGCATCGAAGATCAGCGCCGCTTTGGCGTCGGGCATCGCCCCGAGGACCTCTTTGAGCTTCGGCAGCAGCGCTCCCACCGCCTGCACATCCCGGAAGGTGCGGGTATGCTCGTGTCCCGCGTGGTCCACCACTGCGCCATGGAACTTCTCCGCCGCACCACGGCTCTTGCGCCATTGAAAGTACTGCACGGTATCCGCACCGTGGGCGATGGCCTGGAGGCTGGACAGCACGTGCATTCCCGGCTTTTTGAGTTTGCAGACCTCGTGCCAGTTGACCTGAGACGGCGTGGACTCCATCAGCGCGAAGGGTCTCTGCTTCAGTGAGCGCATCCAATCGTAGTTGAAGGCAGCGCCAAGCGCGGTTTGCTCCGGGTCGCCGTGGCCCCATTTGGGGTAGCTGTCGAAGCTGGCGAAGTCAATGGCGCTGGCCATTTCATAGTAGTTCAGCCCCCCGAACATCTCCATCAGATTCGTGGTAACGGGCAGATTCGGGGTCAGCGCCCGCAGGGGCTCCGCCTCCGCCCGGATGAAATCCACGGTCTGGTGGGTGACAAAGCGCTTCCAGGCAAGGTTCAGCCCGTGAATGGATTCTTCGCCGATGGGCGACGGACTGTGCAGCTGGTCCCAGTCGGTGAAGGTTTTGCTCCAAAAGCCGGTCCACCAGGCGTGGTTCAGGGCGTCCAGCGTGCCGTAACGGCCCTTAAGGAATTTCCGGAAGGCGCTTTGGCACAGCTCGCAGTGGCATTCGCCGCTGTACTCGTTGGAGATGTGCCAGCCCACCACCGCAGGGTGCTTGCCGAAGCGCTCGGCCAGTGCGCGGTTGATCCGCTGAACGAATTTACGGTAGGTGGGGGAGGTAAAGCAGTGGTTGTGACGACCTCCGTGGAGGTTGCGCATTCCGTCCGGCCGCACCCGCAATACCTCGGGGAAGCGCTGGCTCATCCATGCCGGCCGTGCGCCGCTTGGCGTGGCCAAAAACACAGAAATCCCGGCTTCGTGCAGCCGATCCAGCACTTCGTTCAGCCAGTCGAGGGTAAAGCACCCATCCTCGGGCTCCAGCGCAGACCAGGCGAATATGCCTACACTCATCAGATTGCAGCCCGCCAGCTTCATCAGGCGTATGTCCTCCTGAAGTATATCGGGCCGGTCCAGCCATTGGTCGGGGTTGTAGTCGCCGCCATGTCCGAAAAACGGAAGCCTGAGTTCAGCCATAACATTGTCTCCTGTTCGGTGTTTTGGGAAAAGACGGAAAAATAAACATGTTCTATGACAGAAATTATACCAAATGAAGCCATCCGGTTCAACCGGTTCGAGGCCAAATTCGTTCCTGGCTTCGCATGGTATCTGTTACTGAATCTTTACTTGCCATTTCACAAAAATCAGGTAAAATAATCCTGAACAGGCCCATGGGAGCCGGGTCACGGAAGTGATAGCGGGTGGTCATTTGATCCGCGGGACAGTCGTACAATGACTTGCCCGCGTTTTTTATGTTGCACGGGCGGGGGAGGAAGACTTATGCAAAACCAGTCACAGGAGGCGCTGAGGGTTTCAAGCGTCAGCATACTGGTCAACCTGTTGCTGTCCGCAGGCAAGCTGGCGGCGGGGCTGATCGCCCATTCCGGGGCGATGGTCTCCGACGCGGTGCACTCCGCTTCGGACATATTCAGCACGCTCATCGTGATAATCGGCCTGAAGCTATCCGGCAAGGCCGCGGACAAGGAGCATCCCTACGGCCACGAGCGCATGGAGTGCGTGGCCGCCATTGTGCTGGCGGGGGTGCTGCTGGTGACGGGATTGCTGATCGGCTACAGTGGGGCGAAGGAAATCCTGACGGGTCAGGCGGGTGACAGGCCGATACCGGGTGTTATGGCGCTGGTGGCGGCCATCGTGTCCATTGCCGTGAAGGAGGGCATGTTCTGGTACACCCGGGGCTATGCCCGAAAGCTGGCGTCGCCGGCACTGATGGCCGACGCTTGGCACCATCGCTCCGACGCCCTCAGCTCCGTGGGCGCGCTGGTCGGCATCGCCGGGGCGCGCCTGGGCGTGCCGATGATGGATCCCCTGGCCAGCGTGGTGATCTGCGCCTTCATCGTCAAGGCCGCCTTTGATATCTTCCGGGACGCCGTGAACCGCATGGTGGATCACAGCGGCGACGCGAAGACCGAGGCACAGATCCGCGAGCGCGTGCTGGCCCACGAGGGCGTGCGGCGCATCGACGTGTTGCGCACCCGGGAATTCGGCAGCCGGCTGTATGTAGAGCTGGAAATCGCCCTGGACGATTCGCTGACCCTCAGCGCAGCCCACGCCATCGCCGAGGAGGTCCACGACGACGTGGAGCAGACGTTTCCCCAGATCAAGCACATCATGATACACGTCAATCCG
>ONJE01000095.1 GCA_900318045.1 uncultured Eubacteriales bacterium | reverse complement strand
CTGCTGCTTACGCAACTTGGAATAATGCCGAAAGTCGTGCCCGAATGTGGTAGAGCGAGATCATAATAGGCCATATGACCATGATGAAGCCCTTAACCCGCGACCTGACTTTCAGGTCGCGGGTTTTTTTATATACGTTTCATTTCAGAGACAGGAGGAATTCCATGAAGCAGATCAAGATCTTCGACACTACGTTGCGGGACGGCGAGCAGTCGCCGGGATGCAGCATGAACCTGAAGGAGAAGCTGGAGGTCGCCAAATGCCTTGAGCGGCTGAAGGTGGACGTCATCGAAGCGGGCTTTGCCATATCATCGCCAGGCGATTTTGAATCTGTATCCGAGATATCACGTGTCGTGAAAGACTGTACCGTAGCCTCATTGGCGCGAGCCACGGTCAAGGACATCGACTGTGCATGGGAAGCGGTGAAACATGCCGCCGATCCGCGCATCCACCTGTTTATCGCCACCTCGCCGCTGCACATGCAGTATAAGCTGAAGATGTCGCCGGAGCGTGTGCTGGAACAGACCGCAGCCATGACCGCCCATGCGAAAAAGTATTGCTCGAATGTCGAGTTCTCTGCCGAGGACGCTACCCGCAGCGACGTGGATTTCCTGTGTCGGGTGGTAGAAGCTGCCATCCGCAGCGGCGCGACGGTGGTGAACATTCCCGACACCGTAGGCTATACGACGCCCGTAGAGATGGAGGGTCTGATTCGAACGCTGATCGAGCGGGTTCCAGGCGCAACGGATGTGGAGTTCTCCGTCCACTGCCACAACGACCTGGGCATGGCGGTGGCCAACGCGCTGGCGGGCATTCAGGGCGGCGCACGGCAGATCGAGTGTACCGTCAACGGCCTGGGCGAGCGCGCCGGGAACACCTCTCTGGAGGAGGTGGTCATGGCCATGCGCACGCGCCCAGATATGTATGCGGATACCTTCACCCGCCTGGACACCACCCAGATCAGCCGCGCCAGCAAGACGGTCTATTCCATCATTGGCCAGTCCGCGCCGCTGAACAAGCCCATCGTAGGCCGCAACGCTTTCCTGCACGAATCGGGCATCCACCAGCACGGCGTGTTGGCCAACAAGAAGACCTATGAAATACTGACTCCAGAGGCTGTGGGCATTACCACTAACAACATCGTGCTGGGAAAGCACTCCGGCCGCCATGCCTTTGAGAGCCGTCTGAAGGAACTGGGATACGCGCTGGAGCAGGAGGAGATGAATCGCTGCTTTGAGGAATTCAAGCTGCTGTGCGACAAGAAAAAGGATGTGGAGGACGAGGACATCATCGCAATCGTGACCCATTCCGCCACCGCGGACGACGAAGCGGACGACGCCTACAAGCTGGACTGGTTCGCGGTGCAGACCTCCAACATCACCTCGGCTACATGTACCGTGTGTCTGAAGCACGGCGATGAAAAGGTCGAAAGGGTCTGCCTCGGCGATGGACCTGTGGACGCCGCTATTAGCGCCATCGAGCAGATCATAAAGCCCGTGGAGCACACCTTCGAGCTCTACCAGATCAACTCTGTTTCCCGCGGCCAGGATACCCTGGGGGACGTGCATGTGAAGCTGAATGCCAGCGGACGGACCTTCACTGGCCACGGTCTGTCCACCGACATCATTGAAGCCAGCATACTGGCGTACCTGCGTGCCTGCAGCAAGCTGAGCAGCTGGACGGAAAAACAGGCCGCCATGGCGATGTAGGGAGGAAACAGATATGGGAATGACCATGACGCAGAAGATACTCGCCGCCCACGCGGGTCTTGAGCGTGTGAAAGCAGGGGATCTCATCGAGGCGAAGCTGGACATCGTGCTGGGCAACGATGTCACCACGCCCGTCGCCATCGACGTTTTTGAAAAGGCAGGTTTTGAAAGGGTGTTTGACCCGGAGAAAATCGTGATTACTCTGGATCATTACACCCCTTGCAAGGACATCAAGTCGGCCCAGCTGTGCAAGCGGGCCAGGGATTTTGCCAGGATACAGGGCGTGACCCATTTCTACGACGTGGGGGCGGTGGGTATCGAGCACGCGCTGCTGCCGGAGCAGGGCATCGTCGGTCCGGGCGACTGCGTGGTTGGCGCGGACAGCCATACCTGCACCTATGGCGCGCTGGGCGCGTTCTCCACGGGCGTGGGCTCCACGGACATGGCCGCGGGCATGGCTGCCGGCGAAAACTGGTTCAGGGTCCCCTCCGCCATCCGGGTCATTTTAAAGGGGAAACTGCAGCCCCATGTCAGCGGCAAGGATGTGATCCTGCACCTGATCGGCATGATCGGGGTGGACGGCGCGCTGTACAAGTCGCTGGAATTTGCCGGGGAGGGCGTGGCGTCGCTGTCCATGGACGATCGCTTTACCATTGCCAACATGGCCATTGAGGCTGGCGGCAAGAATGGCATCTTCCCGGTGGACGAGCGGACGCTGGAATACGTTCGGGATCGCTTCCATCGCCCCGTGAAGGTCTACGAGGCCGATCCGGATGCCGAGTACGAGCGGGAGATCGTGATCGATCTTGACCGGCTCAGGCCCACCGTGGCGCTGCCGCACCTGCCCTCCAATACAAGGACCGTGGACGAGGCAGCGGGCATCCCCATTCAGCAGGTGGTGATCGGAAGCTGTACCAACGGACGCATTTCCGATCTGCGGGCGGCTGCGGAAATCCTCAAAGGACGGCATGTGGCCGAGGGCGTTCGCTGCATCGTCATACCCGCAACACAGCGTGTTTATTTGCAATGCGTGGAGGAGGGGCTGGCCCAGGTGTTCATCGAGGCCGGCTGCGCCGTCTCCACACCGACCTGCGGGCCCTGCCTGGGTGGCCACATGGGCTGTCTGGCCGAGGGAGAGCGGGCTGTGGCGACCACCAATCGCAACTTTGTGGGACGCATGGGGCATGTGAAGAGCGAGGTCATATTGGCCAGTCCCACCGTGGCCGCCGCTTCAGCTGTCCGGGGCTGTGTCGCCTCGCCCGAATCGCTGTGAAGGAGGGTAATGATAACATGACAACTGGAAAGGTGTTCAAATATGGCGATAACGTCGATACCGACGTCATCATCCCTGCGCGTTATCTGAATGCGCCGGATCCTGCCGAGCTGGCAAAGCATTGCATGGAGGACATCGACGCTGATTATGTCGATCGCGTCCGTCCCGGGGACATCATCGTGGGCGGCGCGAACTTCGGCTGCGGCTCCTCCCGCGAGCACGCGCCCGTCGCCATCCGCGCCAGCGGAGCCAGCTGTGTGATCGCGGCCAGCTTCGCCCGCATCTTTTATCGCAATGCCATCAACATCGGCTTTCCGATTCTGGAGTGCCCGGAGGCGGCAGCATCCATCGGCGACGGCGATACGGTGTCCGTGAACTTCGATACCGGAGAGATCGTGGATGAAACCACAGGCAGACGCTTTCAGGCAACAGCGCTGCCGCCCTTCATCGGCAGGATCGTGGAAAACGGCGGACTACTGCCCTACCTGAGAGCGCGTATGGAAAGGGAGGCGAAGTGATGTGACCTACAATATCGCGTTGGTGAAGGGTGACGGCATCGGCCCGGAGATCGTGGACAGCGCCGTTCAGGTGTTGGAGAAGGTCGGTCAACGGTTCAACCATGTCTTTTATTTTACCGAATACCTGGCGGGCGGCTGCGCCATAGACGCCACCGGCGTGCCGCTGCCAGAGGAGACCGTCAAAGGCTGCCTGGCCAGCGACAGCGTGCTGTTGGGCGCGGTGGGCGGCCTCAAGTGGGACAACCTGCCCGGCAATACACGCCCGGAAAAGGCGCTGCTTGGGCTGCGCAGTGCTCTGGGGCTCTATACAAATCTGCGTCCCGCGAAGCTCTATCCCGCGCTGAGAGCGGAGTGTCCATTGCGACCGGATATCGTGGCCCGGGGATTTGACCTGATGATGGTGCGCGAGCTGACCGGAGGCATCTACTTTGGCGAAAGGGGCCGCAGGGAAGGCAAGTTCGGCCTCGAGGCTTACGACACCGAGGCCTATTCCGTGGTGGAAATCGAACGCATTGCCCGCGTTGCCTTTGAAGCCGCCCGCAAGCGCAGAGGCCGTGTCACATCCATCGACAAGGCCAATGTGCTGGAAACCTCCCGCCTGTGGCGGGAGACGGTGCGCCGCGTTGCGGAGGATTACCCGGATGTGGCCTTATCCGACATGCTGGTGGACAACGCCGCCATGCAGCTGGTGCGCAATCCAAGCCAGTTCGACGTGGTGGTGACCAGCAATATGTTCGGCGATATCCTCTCCGACGAGGCCAGCCAGATCACAGGTTCCATCGGGCTTTTGCCCTCGGCGTCTTTGGGCGCGACGAGACGGGGCCTGTTTGAGCCCATCCATGGCTCTGCGCCGGACATAGCCGGGCAAGATCGCGCCAACCCCATCGCCACGATACTGTCCGCCGCCATGATGCTGCGCTATGCCTTCGACCTGCCCCGGGAAGCGGACGCCATGGAGGCCGCAGTGGACGCAGCGCTGAACGATGGGCTTCGCACGGCGGACATTGTCGGGGACAGCGGCATCAAACCGCTGGGAACGTGTGAAATGACCGACGAAATCATCCGGCGGCTGTAGCCGTGAATTACCAAGGCTTCATTGCCGAAACGGCATTGAACAATACATTACATCGAGGAGGAAACCCCAATGAAAATGATGACCCGAATGATGGCCATGCTGATGGCCGCCCTGATGTGCCTGTGCGCCACCGCCAGCGCTGAGACCGTGCTGAAGCTGGGCACCACCGTCAACGAACAGGATTCCTTCCAGGTTGCCGCGGAGAAGTTTGCGGAGCTGGTGGAAGCCGGAACCGACGGTGCTTACAAGATCGAGATCTATCCCAACGGCACCCTGGGCGGCGAAGCCGAAATGCTGGACGACATGAGCATGGGTATGCTGGACATGGGAATCATCACCTCCGGCCCCTTCGTCAACTTCTCCGAAATGATGGGCGTGCTCGATATGCCTTTCCTGTTCGCGAACAATGAAGAGGCCTATACCATCCTGGACGGTGAGATCGGACGCGAACTGCTCGACACCCTGGAGAATGCCAACCTGAAGGGTTTAGCCTATGCCGAGCGTGGATTCCGCAACATTTCCAATGCCACAAAGCCCGTCGCTTCCGCTATGGATGTAGTGGACCTGAAGCTGCGCGTGATGGAGAATGAGGTTTACACCAAGACCTTCAATGCCCTGAATGTAAATACCGTGCCCATGGCTTGGGCTGACGCGCTGACCGCTCTCCAGCAGGGCACCATCGAGGGCCAGGAGAACCCCATCAACGTGTTCTTCTCGTATAGTCTGTGGGACTACAATCAGAACTATCTGGCTCTGGACCGCCACAGCTATTCCACCGCCATCATCACCATGAGCCTGGATGCCTGGAATACTTTGGATGCCGATACCCAGCAGGTCTTTCTGGATGCTGCCCAGCAGGCTGCCGAGTATGAGCGTCAGTGGGTGGCTGATCAGGAGGCTGACCAGTTGCAGGCCATCAAGGATCACGGCGTGACCGTTGAGGAGAACCCCGACGTGGATTCCTTCCGCGATGCTGTGCAGGTGGTGTACGAGGCCTATCCCCAGTACGCCGGCTACCTGGCCCGCATACAGGAAGCCCTGGCGCAGTAACCGCTTTCCCGCCCGCCCCGAAAGGGGCGGGCAACATGGCGATTTCCGGGTCATCCCCGTCGAATGCCCATGACATTTGAAGAAAGGTGTTACTGCGATGAGAGTTCTGAGAAAAATCAGCTTCGGTGTCGACAAGGTCTGTTCGGCCCTGGTAGTGATCATGATCTCGATCATGCTGCTGGCCACATCAGCCCAGATCATCTGGCGTGTGGGCAGCGGCTTCATCCCCTGGATGCGGCCCCTGTCCTGGTCGGAAGAGTTGACCCGCTTTCTGCTGGTGTGGTCGACTTTTGTGGGAGCCACCTGCGCCTATCGCCACGGCTCGAATATTGCCATCACGGCGGCGCAGGCCCTGCTGCCTGAGGGCGGAAAGAAGGCCGCCGGCGTGTTGGTTCACGTGATCTGCATGGTGGTGTTTGCGGCCGTTTTCGTCTACGGCTTCCAGTTCTGCCAGCGCCAGGTACGCACCACCGACGCCCTGCCCATCAACCTGCCCATGAAGTTTATCTATGCCTGCATCCCTGGCAGCATGGTGATCCTGGCCTTCCACGCGCTGGTGATGGTGCTGGAGGAACTGACCGGACAGAAGGAGGCGGTGTAGCATGGCGTGGATACTTTTTGGCGCCTTCATACTGTTGTTGATCGTCGGCGTGCCGATCGCCTTTTCCGTGGCGGGTGCGGCGGGCGTAGCCATGTTTGTGGGCGTGGGTCCACAACAGGGCATGAAGCTCATCAGCCGCATGTTTGAAAGCACCAATTCCTTCTCGCTGATCGCCGTGCCATTCTTCATACTGGCGGGAGACCTGCTGGCGAAGGGCAAGCTTTCGAAGATGCTGGTGGAGTTTTGCGAGTCCTTCCTGGGCTGGGTGCGGGGCGGCCTGAGCATCGTGTCGGTGCTGGCAGGCATGTTTTTCGCGGCTATCTCCGGCTCCGGCGCAGCTACCACAGCAGCCGTTGGTGCGACCCTGGTGCCTGAACTCAAGAAGCGCGGCTACGAGGTGGATTCCGCTGCCGCGCTGGTGGCTGCCGCGGGTACGATCGGCGTGGTCATACCGCCTTCGGTGCCCATGGTGCTGTACGCGGTGATTTCCGGCCAGGTTTCGGTGACGAACCTTTTTGCCCACGGCTTCGTGCCAGGCATCATCATGGGCCTGATACTGATCGTCATCGCTCTGGTGCAGGCCTACAGGCGGCACTATCCCAAGGGCGTGGCCTTCAACATCAAAAACGTCGCCCGCACCTTCCTGAAGGCCATCCCGGCGCTGCTGATGCCGGTCATCATCCTGGTGGGCATATTCTCCGGCATCTTCACACCGTCCGAGGCCGCCTGCGTGGCGGTGGCGGGGAAAGTTGAATGGAACACGCCCGAGTCGCTCGCCACGTGGACGAAGCGCGGGCACCAGGTCGCCTCCGCGTCCGTGAAGGACGGCGCGCTGCATGTCGTGTGCGGCGGCGTGGACACGCACCTCTACAGCGGGGCGTTCGACCTCGCCTCGTCGGCCGCGCAGGAGATCGTGTTCCGCGCGAAGGGGAACCGCGCCGGCACCGGCGAGTTTTTCTGGATGGAGCCCGGCAAGGGGCCCACGCAGAAGCAGTCCGTCAGCTTCGAGTGGATCGGCGACGGCGAATGGCACGAGTACCGGGTGCGCCCGTTCTGGCAGTGCCAGCCGCGCATCGGCCAGCTGCGCCTCGACTTCCCGGTCTCCGGCGCGCAGGGCGGCGAGTTCGACGTGGCGTCGGTCGCCGTCGTCTCCTCGGCGAAGGTGACGGCGTTCTCCGCCGCCGACTGGGGCGGGCTCGTCCTTGACGTGAAGGCGGACGCGCCCGGCGTGGGGCAGTTCTGCTGGGCCTCGTCGGTGCGTAGCGGCCTCCGCAAGAAGGGCTTCCGCTATCCCGGCGACGGACGCGTCCACCGGATCTACCTCGACCTCGCCGCCGATTCCGACTGGAGCGGGGTGGTCTCCTGGACGAATCTCGTGGTCGACGCCGCGCAGGTTTCGTCCGCGTCGCTTGTGAGCGAGGAGCCCGAAATCCCGGCGGACCTCGTGGTGAAGGGCGCGCGCGCCGAGGACGCCTTCAACCGCGTGGGCGAGCAGGTGCCCGTGCGCGTGTCGATCGAGAACATCGGCACCCGCACCGCCCGCCACGTGTCGCTGACGGCCGGACCGCTCCCCGCCGGCGTCCGCCTCGCGAACGCCGCCGCGCTCGCCGACATCGGCGACCTCTGCGGACTCGACGCGAAATCCTTCATCGCCGCGTTCGAGATCGCCGCGCCCTGCTCCTTCACGGCGCGGCTCTTCCTGAAGGCGGAGGGCGTCGCCCCGGTTCCCTTTTCGGTGCCCGTGAAGGTGCTGCCGTCGCTCAACCTCGCGAAGGCGTCGTACGTGCCCGAGCCTAAGCCGGTCGAGACCGACTACGACATCGCCGCGCTCTACTTCCCGGGCT
>ONJE01000101.1 GCA_900318045.1 uncultured Eubacteriales bacterium | reverse complement strand
CTTTGCCTGCATTTCTGTGTTGATTTTCCTTGACTTAGCCCCACTAAGCCTGCGGAAAATCGCCTTGAAATGCAGGCAAATCCACTCGAAATTGCATCTTACTGCATTTTGAAACACACTCTAATCGTCCGGATCTCTCTGTTATACTGAAAAACCGTGTCGGCATGCCGACACGGTTTTTCAGCATTATTTCCCCAGCATACATTCGAACCGCACCCGGCCCTCCGGGGTCTGGCGGACCCGGATGCTGCCGCCGTGCTTTTCGGCGATCGCCCGAGCCACCGACAGGCCGATGCCGTAGCCGCCGCTCTCGCGGCTGCGGGAGGCATCCGCCCGGTAGAAGCGGTCGAACAGGTGGCGCAGGGTCTCGTCGGACATGGGCTGCTGCACGGCATTGTCCGTAATCAGCATGATCCCCTTCCGGCTGCGGGCCAGGATCACGGCGATGGTATCGCCCTCCGGGGCGTACTTCACGGCGTTGTCGCACAGTATGGACACCAGTCGGCCCAGCATCGTCCCGTCGCCGGTCATATGCACGCCGTCCTCCACATCGACATTCAGCGTCTTGCCGGCGAATTCCGCCATCCCCACGAAGGGCTCGGCGCTTTCGGCGACCAGCTTTGACAGATCCACCTCCGTCTTTTGCAGCTTTGCGTCCTCCTCGTCAAGGCGGGACAGGTAAATCAACTCGCCCACCAGCCCCCGAAGGTTTGCCACCTGCTTTTGTGTGCTGCGGATCCATTCATTCTCCCCCGTCTCCAGGGTCAGCACGTCCATGTTGGCTGAAATCACCGTCAACGGCGTCTTTAGCTCGTGCCCGGCGTCGGTGATGAACTGCTTTTGCTGGATGGCGCTCTCCACCAGGGGACGTATGGCCCTCGAGCTGAACAGCCCCACCAGCAGCCACGCCAGCAACACGCACCCCGCACAGGCCACCGCCGAAATCAGCGCCAGCAGGCGCACGCGGGTCAGCTTGGTTTCGCAGTTCAAAAACAGGGCCACGCGCTCGCCCGACTGTCCGTTGACCCTGAACAGGTAATCCCCCCAGAAGCCGGAGGTCCGTCCCCCAGCCAGAGCCCTGGTTGCCAATTCGACGAGGCTGTCCGCGTCCTCCTCCGACACATGGGTGGTGTCACCCAGCGCACAGCTGCCGTCATCGCCCACCGTTACGGAAAAAAAGCGGGATTCATTCGCCATGTTGCGCAGGTGCCGGGACGGATTGCCCCTGCGGGTCGGCAAATCACCCCTCGGGCCAGGGCCCATGGCGCCCTTCTGGGCCTGCATCTCCTCCAGGAAGCCCAGCGTCTCGTAGAGCTCCGAACGCACGTTTACCCAGTTGGCCCCGTTGATGATCACCGCCACCAGCACCATCGCCAGCGCCAGTACGCTGATGGCGATGCGCATAAAGCGCCTGCGTATGCCCCGTATCATACTACTGCGCCTCCAACGAATAGCCGACGCCCCGGGTGGCCTTGATATCCACGCGGGAACCCATCTGCTTCAGCTTCTTGCGCAGCTGTGATATGTTGACCCACACCACATTGACCTCGGATTCACTGTCCCAACCCCAAACCTTCTCCATGATCTGGTCGATGCTGTGCACCACCTTGGGACGCTCCACCAGCAGCTCCATCAGCTGGAAGGCCTTGTTGTTCAGCCGCTCCTCCTGACTGCCGCAGCGCAGGACCATACCGGCGCGATCCAGTTCGATATCGGCAAAGCGCAGCACATCCGGAGCGTAGTCCGTCTTGCGACGCAGCATGGCCCGCACCCGCGCCAGCAGCTCGCTGGTGGCAAAGGGCTTGGCCAGATAATCGTCCGCCCCGGCATCCAGCCCCGTCACCCGGTCCTCCACCGCGTCCCGGGCCGTCAGCATCAGACAGGGCGCGGCGTTGCCCCGCCCCCGCAGCTTCTCCAACACCTGTACGCCGCTGAGACCGGGCATCATCCAGTCCAGGATCAGCCCGTCATAGGCCCCGCTTTCGGCGTAGTCCACCGCATCCAGGCCGTTGTCCACAACGTCGACGGAATAGCCGGAGTGCTCCAGCAGGGCCTTCACCGCCCTGGAAAGATCCCGGTCATCCTCGGCAAAGAGTATGCGCATGTGATCACCTCGTTGAGTATCGACGCAGAAACCGGCGGAAACCCGTCAGGGTTTCCACCGTTTCTCATGTATTCGCATTCGATCAGATGCCGCCGTTAAGGCCCATCTGGGGCGCGGCCTGCATGTCGGGCTGGGCGGACATGCCTTCGGGAGTGCCGGGCGCCATCTGGCCGCCGAAGTCACCGTACATGTGGCCGCCCTTGCCGCCGCGACCGCCAAAGCCGTTGCCGTTCATGCGACCGCCCTTGCCGCCGCGACCGCCAAAGCCATTGCCGTTCTGGAACTGATAACCGCAGCTGGGGCAGGTGCCGTTGCGCATGGCCTGGCGCTCCTTGTAGTAGTTCATGATCAGGTCGGCCTGCGCCTGAGTCAGCTTACCGGCGGCCACATAGCCGTCCAGCTCGTCCTGGAGCGCCTGCTCATGGGTGGATTCCTTGGCCGCCTGATAGGCCTGCAGGGCCTCCTGAAGGGCGGTGTTGTCCTGGGTCGACTGGGTGCTGTCGGCGGACGCCTGGGCGTCATCGGGGGCCGGGACCGCTTCCGGGGCTTGCAGGTCGCTGGCCGCAGGCAGCTCGGGTGTCTGCGTTTCGTTCTCCGCCAGGGCTACCACGCCCAACACCAGAACCAGCGCCAGGGACAGCGCGATCAACATACCACTGAAATAATGCTTCATTGTAATTCATCTCCTTTTTCATTATCGTCCTTTCCTTGGGACGCTTGCATTATCGCATGGGAACCTAATGCAAAACTAAAGGAGATGTGAACAAAATATATCAATCCATGCGGTATGGCGGCAAAGTGGAATCGTACGCGCTTCCCGCGCACGAGATGGCGCCGCCGCTAAGGGCCTGTGCATACATTATTCAAACATTATGCTTGCCTGAATCCGCCATTGCCGCGTTGTCGTCGGTCAACGTGCCCCGGCACAGTCAGGTTTGACTTGCAAAAGACGCAGGCTGCCTGGCGGGCAGTCAAGGTTTTTGCAAGCCGAAGATGGCTGAAATTCAGCCGCCCGACGGTGATGAGAGTTTTTAGAGGTGCCCTATAGGCGCGACAGCGACAGCTTGCGGGCGATGAGTTCGGTCATGGCCCGCTGGACAGCGGCAGGGATGCCCAGAACATCCAGGCTTTGGGGCGGCTCGTGCTGTGCCATGTAGTCGCGGATCGCCCCGATGTAGCAGCGCTTCACATCGGTACCGTAGTTGAACTTGTTGATGCCCCTGCGGAAGGCTTCAACCAGCTGGTCCTCGGGGATACCGCTTCCGCCGTGGAGCACCAGCGGCGTTTCAGTGGCGGCATTGATCTCGTCCAGCCGCTCCAGGTCCAGCCTGGGCGTTTGCAGGTAGTCGCCGTGGGCATTGCCGATGGCGACGGCCAGGGAATCCACGCCCGTCTCCCGACAGAACAGTGCCACGGCGTCGGGCTTGGTGAACAGGTCGGTCTTCTCACCCCAGCGCTCGCTGGCCAGTCCCACGCTGCCCAGCTCCGATTCCACTGCCACACCCCGGGCATGGGCATATTCGACCATGGCGCGGGTGCGGTGGATGTTGGTCTCCAGGTCGTCCCGCGAGGCGTCAAACATGATCGACGTAAAGCCGCACGCGATGGCCCGGCGGGCCTCTGCCTCGTCATAGCTGTGGTCCAGGTGCAGGCCGATGCGGGCGTCGGTGTGTTCAGCCATGAACTTCACCATCGCTGCGAACTCCCCGAAGCCGTTCAGGCTGTATTTCGTTACGTACTCCGGCAGCAGCATAATGACAGCGGGCTTGCCGGTCTGCTCAGCGGCGTTGACGACGGCCCGCGCTTCGTTGTAATCGATGCACACGAACGCAAGCACCGCCGCGTTCTTCGCGCTGGCCTCCCGCACGAGGTCGATGGCATTGACCAGGGGCATATCATCCCTCCCTCTGTATTTGAATGGAACACACGGCAGGGGCGGCTGATGTGTCGCCCCTGCCGTATGTTGAGCGGGATCTACCTGCGGCGCTTGGCCATCTTTTCCAAAAAGTCCGGGCCATAGCCGTACTTTTCCACCACGAAATCCAGGTCCTTGTCGCCGCGGCCGGACAGGTTGACCAGGATCGAGCCGGTCAGCCCCCGACGGGCCACGCGGATGGCGTAGGCCAGGGCGTGGGAGCTCTCGATGGCGGGGATGATGCCCTCGTGCCGGGACAGCAGGAACAGAGCCTCGATGGCCTCGTCGTCGTCCACGGTGGCGTATTTGACGCGCTCCATGTCGTGCAGCAGCGCGTGCTCCGGGCCGGCGGCGGGATAGTCCAAGCCGCTGGCATTGGAATAGACCGGCGCCGGGTTGCCGTCTGCATCGGAGAGCATAATGCTCTTAAAGCCGTGCATGATACCCTCGCTGCCGTAGGTGATGGACGCCGCGTGGTCGCCCAACTCGGGCCCGCGGCCCAGGGGCTCCACGCCCACCAGCTCCACCGGATCGGCCAGGAAGGGCGTAAACATGCCGATGGAATTGGAGCCGCCGCCCACACAGGCCACCACCTGGTCCGGCAGGTGGCCCGTCTGCTCGACGAACTGGCTGCGGGCTTCCTCGCCGATGCAGAACTGGAAGTCGCGCACCATCAGCGGGAAGGGATGGGGACCGGCGGCGGTGCCGATGCAGTACACCGCGTCCTTATACTCCCTGGCGTAGGCCATGAACGCGGCGTCCACGGCCTCCTTCAGCGTCTTCAGGCCGAAGCTGACAGGGATAACATTCGCGCCCAGCAGCTTCATGCGAGTGACGTTGGGGGCCTGCTTGGCGATGTCCACCTCTCCCATGTAGATGTCGCACGCCATGCCAAAGTAGGCCGCGGCGGTAGCCAGGGCCACGCCGTGCTGGCCCGCTCCGGTCTCGGCGATCAGCTTCTTCTTGCCCATGTACTTGGCAAGCAGGCCCTCGCCCATGCAGTGGTTCAGCTTGTGGGCGCCGGTGTGGTTCAGGTCCTCGCGCTTGAGATAGATCTGCGTCCTCCCCAGCAGGTTGGAGAGGTTCTGGCAGTGGTAGACCGGCGTGGGCCTCCCCTGGAAATCCCTGCGGATACGCCGCAATTCGGCAATGAACTGGGCAGACTGAGCGATGGTATTGTAGGCCTCGGCGTATTCATTGAAGGCCTTGATCAGCTCCGGATCCTCCAGGTAGTTACCGCCGTATTTTCCGAAATAGCCGTTCGTCGACGGGTACTCCTTCAGGTAGTTGTCGAAATCCCTGTACTTGTTCAAGCGGTCGGTCCCCTTTCTGTATTGCACGAATGTTTGTCGCCTATTTGCCATCCGCCGTGATGGTCACGGTTTTGGCCTCGCGCACGCCCCTGTAGATTTCAAAGCGCAGGGTAGCGCGATAGGTCTCGCCAGCCTTCGGCGGCGTGGCGAAGACCAGCGTCAGCGTCTTGTCGCCATCGCAGGCATAGCCGCAGACGCAATCCTCTGTCCGGGACTTCGGATAGTAGAACGAAGGGCACTTGACCTCCAGCCAGCCCTCGACGTTGGCGTCCACCTGGGTCAGCCGCCAGTAATAGTTGCTGTTGACCGTAAGGCTGCCGGGATTGTCCACGTTCAGCGCCAGCGTTCCCGCCTCCAGCGCGTTGGCATTGCCATACTTCACCGTGAACACAAGTTCGGGCTCCTCGTAGTCCTTGCCCGTATGATTCCTGAAAATGCGCTTGCCCTTCTCGTAGCGGGTGCCTGGCCAGGAGTTGGAATAGCGCTGGCTCGGCCGCTCGTAGCGCATCACAGTCCACTCAGCCGCCTCGTAAAGCGTCTTGGTGGCCTTGAGGGTCTTCATGTCCAGCTCCTGGCGCATGAAGGCCATCTGGGTGTCAAAGTCCCACACCAGCTTCTCGCCGCCCCGGGAGACGGCAAGGTTCAGCAGCGCGGCCTTGCGGCCCGAGGACGTCCACTGGCACAGGCCAAAGCCCACGGCGTCCTTTGTATCGTAGAGGTACTTGCCCCGGTCGTCCGGGCCGCCGATGCCCTGGGCGTTGTAGGGACTGAAGGAGCTCTCGGCCTGTATGCTGCTCATCAGACCAGCAGCCTGGAAATCCTTGAGGCCCCACTTATCGGTCAGTATCGACCATATCTCCTTCTCGAAGTTGATCTTGTCCTTCGGGTAGTTGACGGACGTGTACCACGGCGGCTCCTTCTCCGGTTCCTTTGTGGGCGTCGGGGTCGGGGTGGGTTCGGGCTTCTTCGCGGGGTCCTCTGTGGGCGTTTCCAAGTCCAGCGAGAGCCCCCCCAGGTCCAGCGAGAGGTCACCCGTTTCCATCGGATCGACGACGACGTCGTCCTCCGTCTCGATGACCACCTCTGTGGACTCCGCCATAGCGGTAAATCCTGCGAACCCCGCCGACGGCATCAGCAGGACCGCAAGGCCCAGCGCCGCCGCCGGCAAGCGTAAATGATGTTTCATGTGTCTTCTCCCAATGGTTGACGATTGTATTGTTGTCGTTATTCCGCGGGCGCGTTGCGTCACCCCGGTTCAGGAAATGCCGCACAATTCAGGTGGTCAGCTGGCAAGTGCATTTGGGCTGGAAGCTTCGCTGCAAATCCGTCAGGGGCTGATGCAGATTTCGCAGGTTTACTGGGTTCGAACGCCCGGAAAACTCTCCGGTGGAGAGTTTTCCGCGAGAACAGGTCGGCAGACCCCCGTCGAAGGCTGACAAGCCCCGGAGGTCAATCAAGAAATCTGCATCAGATGACTGGCGGAAAAGGCATCGCCAAATGTGCCGCCGTATCGTGCGGTATTTCCTTTACTTGTCCAGTGGCTTCTCCGCGTCGGCGGATTCATCGACCACCTCAGGGACATCCTCAGCCTCGACCACCAAATCCTCCCCTTCGTCACCAAAAGCGTCCACGCCGGATTTCAGCAGGTCGCGCATCTGGTGGCCAAAGCTGTTTCGCAGGTCTGCGTTCTCGCCGGAGAACAGCGCCGCGCCGGTGCGTGTGGCCACGTTGCCCAGGGCATCCATCAGAACCTTGATCTGGTTCAGATAGTAGTTGTAGCTCTCGCCGAAGGTCTTAACCGTGTTGGCGACGTATTCCTGATTGGCCTGGCGGTTATCCCGAATCTCGTTTTCCAGGTTGTGGCGCTGCAATGCCTGATCCCGGGCAAACCGCTGTTCCTCTTCCTCCTTGAACTCGTCGAACTCTCTGTTCTTGCGGGTGTAGAGGTCCTTCAGGCCCTCAAACTCCGCCCGGGACGCCTTGGCCGCTTCCTTGGCCTGCTCAAGGTCGAAGTCATTCAGCTGGGCTTCCATCTCCGCAATGCGGCTTTTGGCGCTGTCAAGCTGCTGGGTCAGGTCGGCGTTCTCACTCTCCCGCCTGCTCAGGCTCTCCGTGAGTTCCTGAACCCGGGCCTCCAGTTCCTGTATCTTCTTGCTTCCGAACATGATTTGTCCTCCTTTGCATCTATATAACTAACCACATTTTAACCTATACAAACCCCAACGTCAAGCCCGCATGGCAAATTCGGGAGTATTTTCCTCGTCGCGGTGTTACCATTCACCCTTCAAGCCGTTTGGCTCGTATCCGTACCGGCGAGCAGTGCTCGCCATACAAGCCCGTGGCGAGCACTGCTCGCCGGTACGGTAGTTCTCGCGCAAGGGTGAATGGTAACGTCGCGGTGGTAAAAGACAAAGCGCAAGCGGTTCCGGCCCTCCCATCGGATGACCGGAACCGTTTTCGTCGGTTTGTGGCGGCAGGAGCCTACGGCATATAGGTACGATCGATCCGCACAACCCTGCCGGATTGGATGGTCACAGTGGTATTCTCCGCATAGAAGCCGGTGAACGTCGCGTTCTGTATGGCATCGACAATGCTATCGTATTCCGCCGTTACGGGCGCGCCGTCGATGTCGGCAGAATCGGTGAACACCGCCGACTCGTCCACCAACAGCGTGGTCACGCCCAGTTTGGTATAGACGGGCATGTCGTTGCTGCCATTCGCGCGATAGTTGCCGTCGTCCATCTTGATAAAGTCCATGCCATCGGGCGCGGTCAGGCCGCCGTTGATCGAAATATAGCCATCATCCTCCTCCACGGATTCCACGGTGAGGGGCTTGCCGTCCACGACCACGGTATCCGTGAAGTCCAGGTTCTCAATGTCGGAGGCGGCGTACAGGTCCATCGTATAAACGGTCACAGCGTTCATGTAGATACCGGATGCCAGACGGGCCGTGTCGCCCGGCTCAAAGGAGACGGGATACACGCCGTCGGGCAGGTGGTTGACGTCCATGGAGACTGCGATGGGGACAATCGTGTGGCTCCCGGCGCTCGCGGTCTCCGACACCTCATCGGCTTCCCCATCGTCGGCCACCTCGCCGGTTCTCACAATGTACTTGCTGGCCATGTACCCGGTATTGCCGCTGGTCGGATCCGACACCTGAAACCATCCATCGCCCTCGGCCAGAACCCGCAGCGGCGCGCCGTTCATCAGGTGCAGGATCAACGCGCCTGCCTGGGTGGGCTGGCGACGCAGCGCCACAGTGCCCCGTTCGGTTTTGGTGACCACCTCGGCGTCATATGGCGCAACGTCCCGCATGGTATCCAATACCCGGTTGATCTCTTTGGTGGACTGCGTCGTGCTCTTCGGCGCGGGGGTGGTTTTCTTCTTCTTGTCCTTGGAAGGCTTCGTGGTGCTCAGGTACTTGGCCTGGATCCAGCCCAGCGTCTGGCCGTCGCCGGTAGGATCCTCCACCAGTATGGCGTACCACTTGCCGCTCTTCTTCTCAATAAGCACCTTCTGCCCCTTGGACAGCTTTTTGTACACCCTGGAGCTCGTATCCTTCTTTGCGTAGACCTTGACGCCGCTCTTGGTGGCGTACAGGGTAAAGGCATCGGCCACTGCGGGCACCGCCAGGGCGACCAGCAGCGCGACAGCCAGTATAACTGTAATGACTCTCTTCATCATTCATACCTCCGAATAGCCCTGTATCAGTAGCTTACCACGTTGCTGTTCCACACGTCGCCGGTCTTATCGACCACGGCCATCGCGCAGAAGTTCAGCCTGCCCTCGCCCCAGCCCGACGCCACGGTGAAGCTGCCGGAGGCGCTGTTGGCCCGGTTGGCCTTCAGCGTGATGTTGTCGATGGCCACGGTGAGGGTGTTCTGCCTGAAATCGGGCGCATCGCCATAGCTGAGCAGCAGCGCGTTGAATGTGCAGGACTGGCTGCCCAGGTTGGTCAGGGTCCAGCTGTAGGTGACCAGGTCGCCGTCGGCCTCCACTGGTGTTACGGTCAGCGCCAGGTCCACGGGTGCGCTCACGTCGCCCTCGCCCTTCCAGTTCTCCGGACTGCGGGCGGCCATCCAGCCGTTTACCAGGGCGTCCACATGGCCGGGCCACAGGCTGCCGGGAAGGAATTCGACGCCATGTTCGGCTGCAAAGTCCGCGTAGGCGATGTCCAGTTTCGCGCCGTAGATACCGTCATAAGCCCCGGGGTTATATCCCATATCGCCCAGCATCTTCTGGATAGCGCGCACATTTTCGCCCCTGTCGCGACTCTGTATGACGCCGGCTTTGATGGTCTCACGCTGCTCAAGGCCACAGTCCTTGCACACGCGCACCCGCTCGCCGTCGGAGGTGCGGGTCAGCGGCTTATCGAGGGTCCAGGGGCCGAAATCGTGATTCAGGCGTTTGATGGTCTGGGGCCAGGCCACGCCGTCGGGAGTGAGATTCTGATCCTTTTGGAACTGCATGATGGCCTTCTCCATGCCGCCGCCAAAGATGCCGTCCACGCCCTTGGCGGTCAGGTAGCCCTGATCGGCCAGCTGCTGCTGGACCTGGCGCACGTCGTCGCCCCGGTCACCGCGGCGCAGAGTGCCCTTGGGATCATAGGACACATCGGGCTCGGTATGGCCGCAGACCTGGCATACCTGATGGCGGATGCCGGAGGAGTGGTCGGTGGCCTTCTCAACGACCTCCCACTTGTAGTCGTGGGGCAGCTTCTCGATCACCTTCTCCTGCACATGGCCGCAGGTTTGGCAAGTGCGATGGCTCATGCCCTCTTCGGTGCAGGACGCCTCCTTATCCACGATCCACTCACCGTAATCGTGGGGCAGCTTGTCCATCACCTGCGTCTCCTTGTGGCCGCACACCCGGCACTTGCGGGTGCGGCTGCCTTTTGCGGTACAGGTTGGTTCCTGGGTGACGGTCCACTTGCCGTAATCATGAGGCTCCTTTTCAATGGTCTTGGTCTGCTTGTGGCCGCATACCTTGCAGGTGCGGACCCGCTGGCCCTCCTTGGTGCAGGTCGGCTCCCTGGTGATCTTCCACTTGCCATAGGTGTGGTCCGTCTTGGGCATCACCTCGTCGTCCAGTATGCCGCACTTGACGCACTGCCGCTGGCGATAGCCGGTCTCTGTACAGGTGGGCTCGTCGATGATGACCCATGCGCCCCACTTGTGCTTGCAGGGCGCGTTCTCGTCCAGATACTTGCTCAGCATGAACCCGGTCTTTTTCTTGCCCTTGACCTTGATGGAGACCTCGTTCCACTTGCCCTGCATGTCCACGACATCCAGCACGGTCACCTTGTCGCCCTTGCTGAGCCTGGCGATCACCTTGGAATCGGTATCCCAATCCGCGTAAACCTTCGCGCCGTCCTTGTTGACATACTCCGCAAAGGCACACGCTCCCAGCGCCACCGCCGGACCCAATTTCAAATTCCATTGGGGCGACGCGGCCAAAGATCCGTTCGGAGAACTGCTCGGCCGTCATGCCGGACAGAGACGCGTACGTTACGCGCTTGACCTTATCGGCGCCGTCGCCCGGCTGATCCGCTTCGAATTCCGCCGCGTCTTCGCCGACAACCGCTTCAAACGCATCGAGGCTGGGCCGCTGCGCCTCGGAGGTCTCCTCCTCAGCCTCGGCCTCCATCGCGCCTTCTCCGCCAAGGGACTCGGTCGCGGCCTCCACGGCCAGGGTATTGATGATGGCTTTGGCCTCGGCATCGGCGTTCTCGCCGTCCAGCCAATTCGTCGCCGCCATCCAGTATGTAGGTAAGGGTATTGAACTCGGCGTCCTGATACGTCTCGACGGTGCGATACCATGCCGCGGGCACGCCGTTGATCTCACCGTCGGTCACCAGCTCGCTGACGCTGTTGTAGCCGCTGATCTCCTCATCGGTATAGATCGCAAGGTCGTTGGGATAACCGTCCTTGCTGAACTGGTACACGTCGAAGTCGAGCAGGGTTTCGTTGCTGTAGTAATAGCCCACCTGGTCGTCCTCGATGTCTTCCTGGGTCATTTCGCCCTCCACAAAGCTGACGGGCACGACGATGGTAAACGGCGAGGTACCCAGCCGCAGAACCTTGGTGGAGGCGTCCATTCCTTCCGTCGCCACGACACCGGCCTGCGCCCCTTCGGGCTCGGCGACATCCGCGCCGCCTTCATCAATGGCCTCCGCTCGGGCTTCATCCGCTTCGGCTTCTTCCGTCTCTGTCTCCTCCGATTCCATCCACAGGGACTGAAGAATCGCGTCAGCTTCCGCACCAGCGGTCAGGCCGTCCAGCCAGAACACGATCTCAACGTATTCCTCGCCGGCATCCATCGCGCAGGTGAGCGTCTCGTAGTCGACGCCGTCGTAGGCTTCCACAGTGCGGTACCAGCCAACCGGGATGTCATTGACCACCGCCTGCGTCTCCACCGCGGTGGCGCTGTATTTTTCAGCCTCCTGGGCCACGTAATCCGCCAGGTCCTCCGGCAGGCCCTCCTTGCTGAACTGGTACACGTCAAAGTCCAGCAGCGTATCGTCACTGACCCAGTAGGCCACCTGATCGTCGGCCACATCCTCGCTGGTCATGCCGCCCTCGTGGTAGCTGGTGCTGCAAAACACATAGAAGGGAGAGCTGCCCAGCCGGACCGGAGCCAGGTTGTCGTAGGCCAGGGTATTGATCATGCCCTGTGCCACAGCCTCAGCGTCCTCGCCGTCCAGCCAGAAGGTCACCTCGACATAGCCGTCGCCGTTATCCAGCACATAGGTAACGGTCTGATAGTCCACGCCGTCGTAGGTCTCCACCGTGTGGAACCAGCCCACCGGGATGTCGTTGATTTCGCCGTTTGTGACGATCTCATCAGCGTTGCTGTGCGCGCTGACCGCCCGGGCCACACATTCCTCCAAAGGCAACGGCTCGCCCTCAACGCTGATCTGGTAGACGTCGAAGTCCACCGCCAGTTTTTCGCTGCACAGGTAAGCCACCTGTCCCTCGGCCGCATCCGCCTCGGTCACCCGTCCGTATGTAAAGCTGCTGTCGATATCAATGGTATAGATCGAGCTGCCCAGCCGCAGCCTGCGGGTCTGATGCGGGTCAGCTTCCTCGCCCAAAGCGAAGGGAAGCGCCGCCAGCAGAAGCGCCAGGCAGAGTGCCAGGCAAAAAAACTTCGTTTTCATCATCTTGTTCGCTCCTTTCCAAAGAGTGGTATGGGTCCATGGTTATTATAACACAAAAACAATATCATGTTACAGGCCTTTCAGGTATGTAAGAATTATTTTACTCCTTGGCTTTATTGCTGACACACTTTCGCCGCAGGCAATGCCGGATTCTTCCATCGCAATGCCATTGAAAAAGGAGGCTTCCCAGCTGGAAAGCCCCTCTTTCAATGGCGCAGATGTCAGATCAGATCCTGGTGATGTTCTTCAGCTGATCGATCTGTACGAAGGCATACAGGCCGCGCTCGCCCAGGGTCTGAACCAACGCCCAATCGCCTTTGACCTTGCAGATCTGAACGATGCCCTTTTTCTTCAGCGTGTAGCTGTTGCTATCGGTGGTGGCACGCTGATACACCTTGGCGCCCTTATCCAAAGTGGCCACGAAATCACCCAGCTTGCTCTTGTTCAGCAGGGTAGAGCCGCTGGTGTAGAACACCTGGCCATTGATATAGACGTCGGTATAGGAATCGTTGGAACGCACCACCAGCGCCGTGTAAGCGGGAATGGTGCCCACGTACGCCTTCATCGCGGAATCGGCATACAGTTTTGTCGTCTTGACGGTGATGTCGCCGTGGCTGGCCATGGCCGTGGCGCAGAACATGCTCACAAGCAACACGAGTGCCAAAATCGTAATAATCGCCTTTTTCATTTGTTTCTTTCCTCCCTGCCGCATACTATGAATGTATTAAAATTATATCACCCGAAAAAGAGGGGAGGCAATAAATCGCTCAATTCTACATAATATTTCTACACTTCCGATATATTTACAGATTTTGTAAATATCGGCGTCGAATTCATGCCTTTTTGTGCCGTTATTGGACAAAATCATGACCCCTTCCCCCATTTTTCTTCAAAATCTGAACCCTTCCCCGCGGCATTTTGAAACATTTTCCATGAGTCGGGGGGAAGGGACGATTCTGATTTGTGGGGAGACGAGGGAACAGGGAACAGGAATGGCGGCTGACGCAATCCTTAACAACGCTAACTTGCCGGGGGTATCGGGGGCGGAGCGCCCCGATCTTTAATCGTACGCGGCGGCATGTACGCCGCGGGCGGGGCTTTT
>ONJE01000460.1 GCA_900318045.1 uncultured Eubacteriales bacterium | reverse complement strand
TTTCGAATGAATGCAGTAGTGGCGTCTATGTCGCCGCTACAGGGTTATCAGGGATTCCGCGTCTCATTTTATCGCGGGAACTTATGCTTTGGCCTGATTGTATCGCCCCGTGCGCGGCTTTTCCTGTTCCCTGTTCCCTGTTGACTGTTCCCTTTGCACTACCCTTTGCATTTCTGCTAACAGCTCGATAAATCAGAATTTACCCCTCCCTCAGGAGCATACCATGCAACACACCCTTGAATCCCAGCCCCATCTCCGTCCGATTCCCCAACAGCGGGTGATTGAGAAGATGGACTGGTACATGAGCCGCCGGGACTACGCCGGGGCGGAGCGTCATCTGCTTTATTGGCTGGAGGAGGCCCGGCAGGGGAACGACCTGCGGGGCGAACTGATGCTGCGCAACGAGCTGGTGGGCCATTACCGCAAGATGGGCCAGCGGGACAGGGCCGTTGAGAACGGCGAGGCCGCGATGGCGCTGCTGGAGCGGCTGGATTTGGGTGATACCATTTCAGCGGGCACCACCTGTGTCAACTTCGCTACGGCCCTGAACGCCTTCGGCGAAAATGAGCGGGCCCTGGTGCTGTTCGAGCGGGCACGCCCTATCTACGAATCCAGCGCCGCTACCCGCCCCGAGCTATTGGGCGGGCTGTACAACAACATGGCGCTGACCTGCGTGGCCCTGGCCCGCTTCGATGAGGCCGAAGCCCTGTATGACAAGGCCATGGCAACGATGGCGAAGACCCCCCACGGTGCCCTGGAACAGGCCATCACCTGTTTGAACATGGCCGACCTGGTGGCAGCCAGGGACGGCATGGAGGCGGGAGAGGGCGCAATCTATGCCCTGGCGGACCGGGCGGTGGCCCTGCTGGACGACCCGTCGCTGGCGCACGACGGCTACTACGCCTTCGTGTGCGAGAAGTGCGCCCCGGCGCTGGAATACTACGGCTATTTTGACGACGCCCGGCGGCTGAAGGAGGAGGCGGAGCGCATCTATGCGGGGGCTTGAGCTGGCGCGGGCCTACTATGAGCAATTCGGCAGGCCGATGATGGAGGCACAGTTTCCCGAGTTGCTGCCCCACATCGCCGTGGGTCTGTTCGGCAGCGGCTCGGAGTGCTTCGGCTACGACGACGACATTTCCCGGGACCACGACTTCGAGCCCGGGTTCATGCTGCTGCTGCCCGGGGAGGACGTGGTCAGCCGCCGTGAGGCCTTCCTGCTGGAGCGGGCCTATGCCAAATTGCCCCGGGAATTCCTGGGGCTGCGCCGGGGGCTGATGCAGCCGGTGGGCGGCGCGCGGCACGGGGTCATCCGAACGGCGGATTTTTTCAGGGAGAAGGTCGGCGTTTCGGACGGCGTGCTGACCGTGGGCCAGTGGCTGTCCACGCCCGAATACGCGCTGGCCGAGGCCGTCAACGGCGCGGTTTTCTTCGACGGCCCGGGCGAGGTGACGGCCATACGGCGGTACCTGTCGGCCTGGCCCGAGGACATCCGCAAAAAAAAGCTGGCCGGGCGCCTGCTGCTGATGGCCCAGGCGGGCCAGTACAACTATCCCCGTTGTCTCAGGCACGGGGAGAAGGGGGCAGCCCAACTGGCCGCCATCGAATTTGCCCGTAATTGCATGTCGGCGGTGTTCCTGCTGAACGGCGTCTACCAGCCCTATTATAAATGGGCTTTCCGGGCCATGCGGGAATTGCCGCGGCTTTCGCTGCTCGCGGCTTTCGCTGCTGGCGGAATTGATGGAATACCTGCTGACCACCGACAACGACGGCGACATGGCCGCCGAAAAGGCAAGGGTGATCGAGGGCATGGCCGCCGACGTGATCGCCGAGCTGCAAAGGCAGGGCCTGACGCAGGCAAACTGCGGCGACCTGGAGAAGCACGCCTATTCCGTCAACGATTCGATTGCCGACGGTGACATCCGCAACCTGCACATACTGGAAGCGGTGTGATGTAAAATTTTGAACACAACATATAGAACGCAAAACAGATTTTTGGTAAAACTACCACAATATATTGACAATTATCCCCTTTTATGGTATCGTGGTATGCGTTGCGGTCAGAGGATCAATGCCATTTGATTGAGCACATCGTAAAGGTCCTTCGACTCCGCTGACGCTCTGCTCAGGATGGTAGACGCTCGTACACTGTCATTCTGAGCGTAGGCGTAGCCGAAGTCGAAGAATCCAGGTGCATTTCCATGTGCAGATTGATTCACAGACCGCCATGCCTGAATATCACATCCACGGGGGGATTTTTAGATGTACGAAGTAGTCAAGCGTGACGGCAAGCACGTCGATTTTGCGATATCGAAGATTGCGGGGGCCATCACAAAGGCGTTCGACGC
>ONJE01000105.1 GCA_900318045.1 uncultured Eubacteriales bacterium | reverse complement strand
AAGCCTGCGGAAAATCGCCTTGAAATGCAGGCAAATCCACTCGAAATTGCATCTTCCTGCATTTAGAAACACACTCTAGCCTCTAACGCGGTAATTTGCTTACAGCCCCTTTTACTTGTCGGCTTCGGCTGACTTCCTGAATTCCATGGTCGAGCCCTCCCGCTCGCTGTCTTCCCAGGACAGGATCAGGTTTTCGGGGTCGCCGGTGAAGGTAAAGGCGCCGGTCGTGCCGGCCACGCGGGCTTCACCCAACTCGGGGGCTTCTTCGGAATCGGTGATCGGGGTATCCCAGTACTTGCCCTTGTCATAGACGAAGGCGTTCTTCTCGCAATCGAAATAGATGGTGGTCTTGAAGACGTAGCCACTCTGGCCAGCAGCGCCGGAGATTTCCACATCCCAAACCGATCCGCCGGGATTCTTTGTGATCGTCATGACGGCCATGCCGTCCTCGGTCTCCCACTGGCCGATGAGCGCGGGATCGCTTTCCGCCGGATCGGGAGAGGCGGCGTAGGAACCCTCTGCAGGTTCAAGGATCGCGCCGTCCTTGACGGTCAGGTCCCAAGTGAAGATCTTGTCGCACGCGATACCGGTGTAGTGCTTTACGGCCACGGTTGCGTTGCCATCGGCAACGGGATCGAAGCGCACCACATAGGTGTCCTCGATGAGGTCGGCGTCGTAGATGTTGACGATGGACTCATCCTTGGATTCAGCCATCCAGCCCAAATCGCCCTCGGGGTCGTCGATCTGAACGACGAAGCTTTCCTCGGAGATCAGGCAGTTCATGGTGCTGTCCTCCGCCAGCGCGGAAAAAGCCATCAGGCACAGAATCGCGGCGAGGATGGTTGCAAGCAGTTTCTTCATGAAATAACCTCCCTTTCAGCGCAGAGCGCTTTTTATACTTCCATTATACATGCAGAGGGACGTTCGTCAAGAGAATTCGCACAAATAAACGATATACCGTGCAATAAAGGGCACATCTAAAAACTATCGCACCCGACTGTGCGATAGTTTTTGAGGTGCCCATATGTTGGTACGCTATGATCTATATCATTCGTATCACCGTCGGGTCCATTTTTCCCAGATCAGTGCAGCCGGTGTAGGCCATGGCCTTGCCGAGCGCGCCCTTCTCGCGGTTCAGGTAATCCCTGACCGCCTCGGCGCCGCCCTGCTTGATAGCGGTCATCAGCGGGCGCCCGATGCACACGCCCTTCGCCCCCAGCGCCAGTGCCTTGAAGGCGTCCATGCCGGTTTTGATCTCGCAATCCACGAATAAGGGTATGTCTCCGGCGATGGCCGCGATTTCGGGCAGTATGGCCAGCGGGGGAATGGCGTACTCGATGCGATTGTTGTGGTGGGACAACACCAGGCCGCGGACGCCAGCGGCGAGGCACTGTCCGGCGTCGTGGCGGCTCAATACGCCCTTGGCGATGACGGGTAGCTTCGTCTCGGCGCAGATTCCGGCGAGCTCCGCAGTGGTCATCGCGGTCATCGTATCGCCGTCCACGATGTCCGGGCTGCCGTCCTCGCCGAAGGGGTGGTCGATGTCGATGCCCACGGCCAGCAGGCCCAGCCGCTCTGCGTGGCGTATTCTGGCCATGATCTTATCCCGGTCGGTGTAGGGCTTGATGATCTCAATCATTCGCGCGCCGGTGGCGGCAAGGGCCTCGATCTCCGCGTCGTCGGCCATGCCGTACCAGAGCACGGCGTTTGCGGCCTTCGCGCCCTCTGCCAGTGCCAGGCCCGCACCGGGAAACATGAAATGGTCCAAGTGGGACAGGGCGGCGGTCATGATGGGGGAGGCGAAGGTCTCCCCGTAGAGGGTGAAGATGGTATTGGGGTTGGTCGAGTCCATATACCGGGTCTCGATGTACAGAGAATCGATGTATTCCCGGCTGATGCGGTTGGAATTTCCGATGTCAGGCATGGCGCTTCCTCCTTGTAAGTGTGATTGTTCTGGGTACAATGGTCGCAATGGGTGCAATGGTCACATAGGAGTTCAAAGGGTATCAAGGTTGTAACTGCTCGTCTATGGCATGGTTGCGCGCTTCTTTTTCATTAACCTGTCCCGTTCAAGCGGATAAAACGACAGACATTGTTTCGCAGATCGCCCTCCTTCTGTCCATAATCCAAGGCATTCTTTCCGTTCAGGTCGTCGTCTGGCGTGCAGGTATACACCTGGGTGCCCCCTGGCATAAGCGCCGGCTGATCATACGCGCTGAGATATCCGCTGATTCTGAGGGAGCCTTTTGGTGTGAGAATGCGCCTTACAGGCTCCCGTTCAGGCCCCCTCCCTGAGGGGGCTGGCTGGCCGTCAGGCCAGACTGAGGGAGTTTACCAGGGACGCTGAGCTGTAACCAATGGCACGGTGGTATAGTAATGGTAACGCTCATTTTTTATGGACATCCGGCATGAAATCGGCTATAATGGTCGGTGGGAAGCCTGTATAAAACATTCGGAGTCACAAAAGAGGAATCTGCAACATGAGTCAGACACTTTCAAGGATACTGGATGATCTGGAGCGGGACGGGCGGTATGCTCAGCTGAAAGAGTACCGGCAGCACGGTGTGCACACCGTCTACGATCACAGCCTGAACGTCGCCCGGGCATCCCTGCGCATGGCTGAGCGGCTCCCCTTCAGGTTGGATCGCGAAGCCCTCGTCCGGGGGGCACTGCTGCATGATTACTTCCTGTATGACTGGCACCAGCGGGATCCGAATCGGCCCAACCATGCCTTCTACCATCCGAAAATGGCCTGGGAAAACGCCCAAAAGGACTATGCGCTGGGCGAGACAGAGAAGGATATCATACGCCATCACATGTTTCCAATGGTGCCGATACCGCCCCATACGCGGGAAGGCTGGATCGTTTGCGCCATGGACAAGGTCTGCGCGTTGCGGGAAACGCTTTTCAGGTCTTCGCACAGGACTGACGTCGATCAATCCAGGTAGCGCCCCATGGGGCGGTCGAATCCGCAAGCCTGCACAGCGGCAAACCTCCGGGGTAATACCACATCAATAAGGTGGTCGGTCGGCGAGTGAATTTCGCGTCAGTCGCGCCTGCAGATTTCGCGGGCTTACTGGCGGTCAGCCAAGAAATCTCATTTCAAAAACACACTCAAAGCCCGGGCTTGACTGAGAACAATTTCAATGTGATTATAACATTTATTCACTTGCTGCACAAGCATCATTTTCAGTGGACAACGCGCTGGTTTCCGGGGTATAATGGGCTTACGAATGTATATGAAACAATGGCACGGAGGCAACTATGGAGTATTATGTGGATATCGCGGACATCGACGCGGTCAGGGCGGTAAACGATTACTTTCCGATCGACGGTTTTACGACTAACCCGAACATACTGACCAAGGCATCGAAACCGCTGCCGGAGTTGTTTGAGGCCTACAGAGACTACATCCGCCAAACCGGCCAGCGACTCTTCGTGCAGGTCACAGCGCAGACCGCGGAGGCTATGACCGACCAGGCGGTTCGGCTGCATGCCTTCTTCGGGGATAATCTGGTGGTGAAACTCCCCGCGGTCCGAGAGGGCTACAAGGCCTGCAAGCGTTGCAAGGCGCTGGGCATATGCGTGTGCGTCACCGTCATTCATTCCACGATGCAGGCGATCATGGCGGCCAAGGCCGGGGCGGATTACGCCGCGCCCTACATCAGCCATATCGACAACATCGGCGCCGACGGCGTGCGCTGCGTGGACGAGATCGTGAAGGCGTTTGACCGGTCGGGCTATCGCTGCAAGGTGCTGGGCGCCAGCTTCAGGACGGTGGAGCAGGTGGACAAGCTGGCTATCGTTGGCTGTCACGCCGTGACGATCACACCGGAGACCTTCGACATGCTGATCGCGCACCCTTCTACGGACGTGTCCATGCTGGGCTTCAACCGCGCGTGGCAGGATAAATTCGGGGACGGACAGGTGGACGATTTTCTGCCGGACGAATCCAAATAAACAGGAAAATGGCCTGTGAGCAACGTCATTCCCCGTTCAGAAATCCCATGTACTCGTCGAACACGTTGAACAGCATGTCCCCCGAGCAGACCGGGAGGATATAATCGCTGTCGCCGATGGCGCAATACCCGAACAGGTCGTTCACCGTGGTGAGCACCAGCGCGGGGAGCACCTCGTAGCCCGGGCCGAATACGATATCCAGATAGGGACAGTATTTTGCCGCCTGGGAGACATCCTCCCCGTCCACGACGTTCTTCATCTTGAATTCCAGAGAGAATACCCTGTCCTCGGTGATGACCAGCACATCCGCGTAGATGCGGATTCGGCGCGCCCGCTTGAGCCGGAATTCAAAGGCGATCTCCCAATCCAGGCAGGCGTCGCCAATCATGTCCAGCAGGTCGGTGAAGAGTCGCATCATTTGTGCCCTGCAATCCCGGAAGGAGTGGAACAGCCCCCGCGCGTCGCTGACGCTGCGGCCGATCCGCTGGCAGCCCTCGATCAGCTTGTCCAGCCAGGCCTCTTCCGTCAGGTCGAGGAAATCGGCGACCAGGCTGTAATAGCCGCAGAACTCAAACAGCCCGGAATGAGGCCGCGCCTGTCGGATGATGCCGTGCCACCGGTAGTCCCGGTCCTGGTAGCACAGCTCCTTGAGCAGCGGCGACGCGTACAGTATGTGGTTGACCGTGCTTCTATCCAGCTTCAGTCGTTCGGCAATCTCCCTGGCCCTGAGGCCGTCGCCCTGGCAGATGACGGAACAGACCCTTCGCTCCAGCTGCTCTTCGTTCATAAGCGCTCCTTGGTAAACCATGTAATGAGGAGATACCGCACAATATTTCCATAAAACATTATACCTGAAACGGCTGTGGAAGTCCAGATGGCTTGAAATGGCGTGGAACTTCATATATAATACGCATATAAACAAAAGGAGGTTACCCCATGAAAGATGCGAGAACGATCCCGTGGCGCAAAATGCTGCTGTGCGCGGCCCTGCTGCTGGCCCTGCTCGTCGCGGGACTGAGCGCTGTGGCGGAGACAACGGATGCCTTGGCAACCCTTTCGCCGTCCGAGCTCGCCGCACAGGTACAGGCAATGGCGGAGCGGCTCGAGGCGCTGGAGGCGGAACGGGCGCTGGATATCCGCCTGAACCGCGCCGAGCTGGAAACACTTCCGCTGAAGGAGGGCCCCATCTACGTGACCGGGCATAAGTCCCCTGACTCGGACACGGTGTGCAGCGCAATCCTGTACGCGAAGCTGTTGAATGAACTGGGCTATGACGCGAAAGCGTGCGTACTGGGCCCTATCAACAACGAATCAAAGTACATACTGAAGCAGGCGGGTGTGGACGAGCCTGAGCTGCTGGCGGATGCCTCCGGCCTGAACATGGTGCTGGTGGACCACAGCGATTACATCCAGTCCGCTGACGGCCTGCAGGACGCCCATATCGTCGGCATCATCGACCACCACGGCGACGGCAGCGTGACCACCGGCAACCAGCTGATCTACGACGCCCGCCCCTTCGGCAGCACCGCCACGATCCTTTGGATCCGCTACCGAAATTACGGCGTGGACGTGGACGCCCAGACCGCAATGCTGATGCTCGGTGCAATACTGTCAGACACCAACGGCATGAAGAACGAAAACACCACCACCACCGACCGGGAGGCCATTGAGCGTCTGAGCGAGGTCGCCGGCATCGGGGATGTGAACGCCTTCTATACGGAGCTCTACAAGCAATCCATCTCCTATGAGGGCATGACCGACACGGAGATATTCGATTCGGATGCGAAGGACTACGAGGTCGACGGCATTCGGTTCACCATCGGTTCCGTGAACGCTTACGATGAGGAGGGCGCGCAGGACCTGTCAAAGCGCATGGCGGCGATCATGCCCGAAATGGCCGCTGCCCACGGCGCGGACATGGCATTTGCCCAGGTCTCTATCTTCCACGACGATATCTCTGTCAACTACCTGGTGGCTTCTGATGAAGCCGCCGCGGATGCCCTGAAGGAGGCCTTCGGGGACAAGCTGGTGTTTGACGGTACGGCCTATGTCCTGCGGCCCGGCGTGTCCAGGCGCAAGGTGCTGATGCCTGCGCTGACGGAAGTGCTGGGGAACCATCCCAAGGAATAATTTTCCATCACAAGAACGCGGAACAGCGTATTGACAAAACCGGCGAATTATGCAATGATAATGGAGTGAATTTACCATATGCCGAAAATCGCTGTGGTGAATTCAGAAACGGACGCCAAAGGAAGAAATTGGAAGGAGGCTTTGCAGATGAAGAAGATCGCTATGATTGTATTCACGCTTGCGCTTCTCGTGGCCCTGGCCGCGCCCGCGCTGGCGATGAAGCAGAAGATGTACGTCAAGAAGGACTGTTATGCCTACCAGGAGCCGGACAAGTACTCCCCCGTCACCATGGAGTTGCACGTTGGGCACGACCTGACCTGTACGGATTACGAGAACGGGTTCTATGAGTGCCGCTACGGCTGGGTACAGGCCAAGTACCTGAGCGACACCTGCCCCCATAAGTGGGGGAAGTGGGTCATCATCAAGGAGCCTACCTGCACCCAGAAGGGCACTCGCGAGCGCACCTGTAAGTTCTGCGGTGCGGAGGATCGGGAGAGCATCAAGAAGACCGGTCACAACTGGGGCAAGTGGAAGGTGACCAAGGAAGCCACCTGTACCGTGCAGGGCACGCGCAAGCGCACCTGCAAGAACTGCGGTGAGGTGGAGACCGAGAAATTCTACGCCGATCACCAGTATGGCAATTGGAAGGTGACCAAGGAGCCCACCTGCACTGCCAAGGGCGAAAAGGAGCGCGTCTGCAAGGTCTGCAAGAAGGTGGAGACCCGTGCGATCGACATGCTGCCTCACGACTTTGAGTGGAAGGTGATCGAAGAGGCCACCGACCATTCCTCCGGCACGCGCGCCCAGGTCTGCAAGAACTGCGGCTACACCACGAAAGCCCAGAGCTACGATCCCGAGGGCACCCTGCGCCGGGGGGACCGCGGCGACGCCGTGCGCAACATGCAGCAGCTGCTGGTGGAACAGAACTACCTGAATGCCGGCGGCGCGGACGGCATATTCGGCGGCGGCTCCGAGAAGGCGCTGATGCAGTACCAGAAGGACCGTGGCCTGAATCCTGACGGCATTGGCTGGCCCCAGACGCTGGAGGACCTGAAGCACGATTTCGGCCCCTGGGAGACGGTGAAGGAAATGACCCGCGCCGAGGCTGGCGAGCGCGTGCGCGTCTGCCGTGGCTGCGGCTTTGAGCAGCGCGAGACCATCGAGCCCGGCGAGACGATTGATTACGGCGACCGCGGCGAGGCGGTGCGCGCCATTCAGCAGATGCTGAAGCAGGTGGGCTATGACGCCGGCGGCTTCGACGGCATCTACGGCAAGAAGCTGGATACTGCCTTTACCAGCTTCGACGAGGCCCATGATCTGACCTTCCAAAAGGGTAGTGTGCGCCCCGTGGACGTGGATGCCCTGGTCAGCGCCTGGCTGGAAGAGACCAACACAACCATGCAGGAGAGCGGCGTGGACACCCCGGTGAACCTGGTGCTGACGGTGAACCCCTCTACCGATGAAGAGGCGGACAGCGACGTGACCACCTACAGCTGGTCCCTGTACAACATGGGCACCGAGGACTGCATATTCAACGCGCTGCTGCTGACCTTCGGCGACAATCCGGACTTCAACCGCGACGACCTGGTGATGGTCATCGACGGCGAGAAGCTCAAGGCCAATTCCGCGAACAGCGTTTCCGGCAGCTTCAGGGCGGCCAACGCCTGGGGTGAGGGCAACCTGAACTTCGCCGCCATGGCGGTTGTGGACGAGACCGGCGACAAGTGGCAGAGCAATGTCGTGAGCTTTGATGCCGATGCCGCCGACGAACCCAAGACCGTTGGCCCGATCGTGCGGGATATCAACGTCAACAGCCTGGAGGACGGCATCTATCCGGTGGCCTTCAACCGCGGCGACGTGATGAAGGGCGCCTCCGGCATCTACATGAACGCCGTGCACATCTTCACCGAGGATATGTATGACATCGCCCAGCTCGAAGCACTGAATATAGGCGATTCCATCGTCGTGAACGGCGAAACGGTGCAGGTCAGCAGCATCGAGTATGGGGACAGGATATTGATCAACGGCGGCATGCTCGAGGGCGGCGTCGACCTGGATCCCATAGAGGAGGGCAACAGCTGGCGCTTCTGCGGCGACGATGATATCTCCGCCTACACCGAGGTGGGCGTGACCACGCTGGAAGTGGATCCTTCCGCGACTTACATCGACGCGTCCAACATCAATGCCGATCCGGTCAAGGCGGACTACGAGGGCATTGTGGACGCCATGATGGCCTCTGAAGACGAAACCTTCGACCAGTACAACACCACCGTTCGCATTGAAAACGGCAAGGTCGTGGAGATCAACAGGGTTTTCAGGCCCTGACGGACGGGAACCCGGCGCATAATAAGAGCCGTTTTGAGGCAGTCTCTTTCATCCTGGAAAACTACGCAGAACCCCGTCTGACTATATGAGCGTCCAGCAGGACGCTCTTTTCTTTGATCGTCTGCTTTTCGATGACGCTGAACAGCTGGGCAAAGGCCACGTTGCCGATCCTTTCCAGGGGCTGGTCGATGGTGGTGAGGGTCGGGGAGACGAACATGTCGAAATCGTAATTGTCGAATCCGACGACGGCGATGTCCTCGGGGATGCGCAGGCCGGCGTCCCGAATGGACTTGCACACGCCCAGCGCAATGTGGTCGCTTTGGCAGAACACGCCGTCCGGCGGCGGATTCAGCCGCAACAGGTCCGTCATGCTGTCGCAGCTGTGTTGGATTTCCCAATCGCTGACCTTGACCATCCGCAGATCCAGCGAAAGGCCCGCGTCGATCAGCGCCCGCTGGTAGCCGGAAAATCGCTTGGTCATCGGAACAGAGTTGATGGGGCCGCTGATCATGGCGATGCGCCGCTTGCCGATGTCCAACAGGTGACGGGTGGCGATGTAGGCTCCCTGCTGGTCGTCGGTGTTCACGCTGGGCGCGCCGTCGCTGGTGTAGCAGTAGGCGTAGACCACGGGGAAGGGGAGCACTGGCATGATCCCGGTCACGTCCCTGGGATACTGGGAAACGTAGATCGCGCCGAGGGTGGAAGCGTCCAGTTGCCTTGCAATGCGCTCCAGCTTCTTGCGCACCTGCTCCCGAGGTGGATTGAAGCTGCTGTCGTGCAGCAGGTCCAGGTTGTACAGCTTGACCTGGAAGCCGTTTTTCTCGGCGGCGCGACAGATGCCCTCTGAGATATGGGTACAGAATATGACGGAGAGGGTTTCGACGAACACTGCAATGATCCGGGACGCGGGCGACGTGTGTACGCGGGACAGATCGTAGCCCATGCGGTTGGCCGTCTCGACGATCTCACGCCGCTTCGCTTCACTGACGCGCCCCTTGCCGGACAGCGCGTTGGATACAGTGGCTGTAGATAGCCCGGTTTCGCGGGCGATGTCTTTAATCGTAATCATATGCAATCACCGTTTTTATTATAAATTCACGGGTCCTGTAAAACAATGCTGAATCAGTGAATAATTGTTAAAATACGATTATAAATTAATCAAATTAAGCAAGTGCAGCTGTTTATTTACGCTTGCAACCGAAGCGGATGTATATTATGATGAAGTCGGCACAGAGAGGAGGGATACGCGTGGCGGAGGAAATGATGATTCGGCTTCCGGTGCGCTTTGTATCGGCGGGCCAGTTTGCGGGCGCCGGGCATTGGCTTCACCCGGACCGGACATTGGGCACCAGCGTGATCATTGTGGTGGAACGCGGCTGCTTCGGCGCGTGCGTTGATCAGAGACGCTACGTGGTGAAGGCGGGGCAGGCGCTGTTGCTGCCCGCGGGGCACCGGCACTTTGGCGTTCCGGTTGAAGGTGCGGAACCCCCGGTGTACTACTGGGCACACTTTGAAAGCGGCAGTTCTCTGTACGGGGATGCCCTCGGCTTCGACGGTCTTCACATCGATCTGCCTGATCCCGC
>ONJE01000129.1 GCA_900318045.1 uncultured Eubacteriales bacterium | reverse complement strand
CGTGAAAAAAGCCCCGCCCGCGGCGTACATGCCGCCGCGTACGATTAAAAATCGGGGCGCTCCGCCCCCGATACCCCTGGCAAGTTAGCGTTGTTACGGATCGCGCCAGCCGCCATTCCTGTTCCCTGTTCCCTGTTCCCTGTTCCCTGTTCCCTGTTCCCTCGTCTCCTCGATAAATCAGAATTTACACACCCCCGGATTGCGAAAAAAAGATGAATGGGGTACAATAGTACCCGACAGAAAGGGTGATACCATGCTTCCCAAACCGCGACCCATATGGCAGCGAGTGCTGCTGATCGCCTGCGGGGCGTCGTTGTCGGCGCTGAATATGGTCAGCTTCGTACGCGCGGCGGGCCTGTTTCCCGGGGGCTTCACCGGCCTTTCGCTGTTGATCCAGGAATGCCTGCAGCGCTACGTCGGCATCCATGTGCCCTACTCTGCGCTGAGCCTGACGCTGAACTGCCTGGCGGCGGCGGTGTGCTTTCGCTATATCGGCAAGCGCTTTGCGCTGTTCTCGGTGCTGGCCGTGACCATCACCAGCGTACTGACCGATGTGCTACCCACCTTCACTGTGGCGGCGGACCCGCTGCTTTGCAGCGTATTCGGTGGACTTTTAAGCGGCCTGGCCACATCCCTGTGCCTGCGGGCAGACGCCAGCACCGGCGGTACCGACTTCATCAGCATCTACCTGGCTGAAAAGAGCGGTCGCGACGCCTTCAACATTATACTGGGCGGCAACGTGGTCATGCTGTGCGTGGCGGGGCTGCTGTTCAGCTGGGAGCGAGCGCTGTATTCGATGATCTTCCAGTTTTGCACCACCCAGGCGCTGCACACGCTGTTCCAGCGCTACCAGCACCGCACGCTGTGGATCGTCACAAACAAGCCCGGCGCGGTCTACACCATCATTCGCGACACCACCAACCACGCCGCCACGCTGTTCCAGGGCACCGGCCTGTACCGCAACGAGCCCCGGTCGATGATCTACACCGTGGTTTCCGGCGACGACATCCGCCGGGTGGTGCATGAGGTGCGCGCCGTGGACCCCCATGCCTTCATCAACACCCAGCGCACCGATTCGCTGACGGGAAGGTTCTATCGAAGGCCGCAGGACTGATATACCTGAAACGACGTGAAGGAATCAGTATTTACCTGCACAAAGGAAGTGTTTACCCATGACCAGATCCCGCCTCGGCGCCCTCCAGGTGGCGCTGGCAGCCATCAGCTGGAGCTTTGCCGGGGCTCTGAGCAAGTCCCTGCCCTGGAACAGCTTCACCATCAACGGCGTCCGCTCTCTGGTGGCGGCAGTGCTGCTGGCCTTCGCCCGGCGCGGCGTGAAGGTAAAGCTGACGAAGGGCACGCTGCTGGGCGCGGCGGGCACGGCGCTGACGGGCGTACTGTACATGATCGCCGTCAAGCTGACCACCTCGGCCAACGCCATCGTGCTGCAATACGCGATGCCCACCTTCGTCATCCTGTTCTCCTGGATCTTTTACGGGCAGAAGCCGGGAGCCAGGCAGCTGATCATCGCTGCCTGCATCATGGTCGGCGTGGTGCTGTGCAGCTGGGAGGGGCTCACCGGCGGCAACGTGCTGGGCGACGTCATTGCCCTGATGGCGGCGGTAACCTTCTCATTGGTGTTCTTCTGTGCCCGAATGCCCGGCGCCGACCCCCGGGATTATTCCTACCTGGGCATGATATTCTGCGCACCCTTCGCGCTGAATGCCTGTTTCGATCCCGGCGTCACGGCAAACCCCGTGCACTGGCTGACGGCGGTGGCCCTGGGCTTCTGCCTGGCAGGGGGTTACTTCTTCATATCGAAGTCCATGAGCAACGTCTCCCCGGTTTCGGCGGCGCTGCTTTCCAACCTGGAGCCGATTTTGAATCCGGTTTGGGCATTCCTGCTGGTGGGCGAAAAGCCAGGCAGGCTGACCATCGTCGGCGCGTCCATCGTGCTGGTCGCCGCCACCGTCTACGCGCTGATGCCAGCGAGGAACGGCGAATGAGGCTTGAATTTCACCCGAGGATATGCTAAACTGACAGCTGTAATCGTGCACAGTTTCGGCGCAGGCGCCGCAACCAACATCTCAATTTGGTTTTTATACGACTGAAAACGGAGGTTACCCATGAGCGAACTGAACATCGTCTGCCTGGATCTGGAGGGCGTGCTGGTACCCGAAATCTGGATCGCCTTTTCCGAAGCCAGCGGCATCCCAGAGCTGCGCCGCACCACGAGGGACGAGCCTGACTACGACAAGCTGATGCGCTGGCGGCTGGGCATACTGCGCGAGCACGGCCTTGGCCTGAAGGACATCCAGGCCACCATCCGAAAAATCGACCCGCTGCCCGGGGCGAAGGATTTCCTGGACGCGCTGCGCGCGCGCACCCAGGCGGTGATCCTCAGCGACACCTTCACCCAGTTCGCCCAGCCGCTGATGGAGAAGCTGGGCTGGCCCACGCTGCTGTGCAACGCGCTGGAGGTGGGCAACGACGGCATGATCGCCGATTACAAAATCCGCGTGGCCCAGTCGAAGCTGTCCACGGTGAAGGCCCTGCAATCGGTGGGCTTTGACACCATCGCCTGCGGCGACAGCTACAACGACCTGGGCATGATCCGCGCCAGCAAGGCCGGCTTCCTGTTCCGCTCCACCGAGCAGATCATCGCCGACAACCCGGACCTTCAACACTTCGACACCTTCGACGGGTTGAAGAAAGCGATATTCGAGGCGCTGTAATATGTCCAACTACGACAAGATGCTCGCCCAGGCTCAGGTGCTCTTCCTGGGCTACGACCAGGGCGAGATGATCGCGCGCTGGGATCTCGAGCATGACGACAATTACCTTTACGTCGAATACATGACCGAAGCCTTGCGCATCGACCGGCACACCGGCGCGGTGGGCTATGTCCGCAGACCCGCCGAGGGGGAATACCGCGCCGCCAGCTTCGTCAACGAGGGTATGGCTCTGTTCGATCTGCTGACCCGTTCCCCTGTCCGTCCCGTGCCCAGCGGGCGCTGGACCAGCATCAGCACGCTGGGAGGCATCATCGGCGCGGGCCACGACCGCACGCTGAGCCATGAGGACACCGCCGCCCAATTCCAAGGCCGCTGCGACGCCCTGGCTGCGGCCTGTCGCCGTCTTGGCGGCGTGGCCACTGGCAAGGCCGACGTGGGCTACGCCATCCCAGTGTTCCGGAACTTCCGGATCCTGTTCCAATTCTGGGACGGCGACGACGAATTCCCGGCCAACATCAAGTACCTGTTCGACGAAAACGCCCTGCAATTCATGCACTACGAAACCTTGTGGTACGTGATGCGCACCCTCGCCGACCGGCTGGCATTTTACTCGGATTCCCGGCACTGAAGCGAAAAAACGCGTTGCCCCAAAGTGATAAAATGGTCACTTTGAGGCAACGCGTTTTATGCTTTACATCACTGGCGCAAACACCTTCAGTAGCCAACCTGCCACACGGGTAGTGAGGGGAATGCGCTTCACATCCCCGTCGGTTATCTCGTGGCTGCTGGCGAGGGTAGCCTGGAAGTCGGCCTCGATGTCGGCCACGGCGGGCACATCCCGCATATAGGCTGCGCACTCAAAGTGCAGGTAGAAGCTGCGATAGTCCATGTTGATGGTTCCCACCACCGCCTTGCAGTCGTCGGACACGAACACCTTCGCGTGCACGAAGCCGGGACTGTATTCAAATATGCGTACCCCCGCCTGCAACAGCTCGGCATAGTGGGTCTTGGCCAGGGCGAAGGCATACCGCTTGTCCGGAATGTGGGGCAACAGCACACAGACCTCCACGCCCCGCTTTGCAGCAAAGGTCAGCGCCGCGAGCATCTCTGTATCCAGGATCAGGTAGGGCGACATGATATGCACATACCTTTGGGCACGGCTGAGGATGTCCGTATAGACCAGCTCCCCTACCCGCTCGTTGTCCACCGGACTGTCGCCGTAGGGCAGTACCCAGCCCGGGGCCTTGACCGGGCCGCCCTCCGGAGCGTCCAGGTAGCGGGCGTAGCGGTCGCCGGTTTCGTTCACGTTCCACATCTGCAAGAACATCAGCGTGAAGGAACGCACCGCCTCGCCCTCCAGCCGCAGGGAGACATCTTTCCAGTGGCCGAATTTTACGATTTTATTCACGTACTCATCCGCCAGGTTCACGCCGCCGGTGTAGGCCACCCGACCGTCGACCACCAGGATTTTGCGGTGGTCGCGGTTGTTGTAGTGCGCGGAGATCATGGGCCGTATCGGTGAAAACATCTTGCACTGTATGCCCAGCTTCTTCAGCATCTCCGGATAGCGGTAGGGCAACCGGAACAGCGCGCAGGTACCGTCGTACATCACGCGCACCTCCACGCCTTCCCGCGCCTTGTCTTCCAACACCTTCAGCACCCGGCCCCACATGTAGCCCTCTTCGATGATGAAGAATTCCAGGAAGATGAAATCCTTCGCGGTGCGCAGGTCCTCCAGCATCGCCTCCAGCGACGCCTCGCCGCTGGGCAGGTAGCGGACAGAGGTATTGCCGTACAGCGTAAAACGCCCGTGTTCCCAGGTATAGCGCGTCAAACCCACCAGCTCAGGCGCGGCCTCCGCCGCGCCCTCCGGCAGACCGGTGGGCTCCGGCAATAGCATGGTCGTCTCGGCCATCAGCTCGCCCAGGCGGCGGTTCAGCATCCGGTGACCCACGTCCAGTTCCACGAACAGGTACAGTGCCAGGCCCACCGGAGGCGCCAGCACTACCAACAAGATCCACGTGATCTTTGTAGTGGGTTCTGAATTCTTGTTGACCAGATGCAGTATCGCCACACCGTACAGCAACAGCAGCAGCGCATAATAAAAGGGCAGCATTGACTGCATCGATTGCAGCGAGCTGAAGATCACCACCAGCAGCCCGATTTGCAGCGCCAGCGTCAGCACCACCAGCATCGTGCGGCCGAAGATCACATTCAGTATGCCACGCTTTCCTTTTTTCAGAAGCCGGCGTTCCTCGTTACCCTGTCCGGTCCGCCTGACATCCCTGTTTCTGCTGCCCATATCTGCCTCGATCCTATTGGTTTAAAGAGAACAAAGCCCCTCTGTAATACTATAATCCAAATCATTGGGAAATGCAAGCGAAGCGAAGAGAAAGAGAAAAGAGATAAATATACTGAGATTCATTTCATAATCTCTTTTCAAACCGCAGATTTTATGTTATAATTTTATAAACGATATTGCTATATGCGCTGCGGAGGCATGCTTTATGGAAGACAACAGATTGCACGGCGAATATGACAGATACCTGACGCCCCTGGATGTCTGGGCCATCGCCTTTGGCTGCACCATCGGCTGGGGCGCGTTCATGATGCCCGGGTCCACCTTCCTGCCCGTAGCCGGGCCCCTGGGCACGGCCATCGCCATGGCCATCAGCGTAGCCATCATGCTGGTCATCGGCGCGAACTTCTTCTTCCTGATGCGCAACAGGCCGGGTACCGGTGGCGTATACGCCTACACTAAGGCGGCCTTCGGCAGGGAGCACGCTTTCCTGTGTGCCTGGTTCCTGTCCCTGTCCTACCTCACGGTGCTGTTCATGAACGCGACGTCGCTGTTCCTGGTGATTCGTATGGTGTTCGGCAGGCGTCTCCAGTACGGCTATTACTACTACAACATCGCCGGCAACCACATCTTCATGGGCGAAGTCGGCGCATCCATCGTCGCGCTGGCCAGCGTCGGGCTGCTGTTCATCAACGCGAAGCCCCTGTTGCAGAAGCTGCAAACCATACTGGCCATCATCCTGCTGGGGTGCGTGGTATTCATCGCCGCGATGTGCCTGCCCCACCTGTCCCCGGATACCCTCAGGGGCGCCTTCGGCATCCGTGGCGGCAGCCCCGCCTTCGGCGTCTTCTCCATTGTCATGCTGGCTCCCTGGGCCTTTGTGGGCTTTGAGGTCATCTCGCTGGAGACGGCCCACTTCGACTTCAGGATTCACCGGTCTCGGTGGATCATCATCGCCTCGATCGTGCTGAGCGGCATCGTCTACATCGCCCTGACCCTCGTAGGCGTCAGCTCGGTGCCGGATGGCTACTCCTCCTGGCAAACCTACATTGCGGATCTGGGCCAGCTGGACGGAGTCTCCGCCGTGCCCACTTTCAATGCCGCAAATTCGATCATGGGCACCGCCGGCCTGCTGGTCATGGCCATCGCCGCCCTGGCGGCCATACTGACGGGCATGATTGCCGCCTACCGCGCCACGACCCGCGTGCTGTCGACGATGGCGGAGGACCGCATCCTCTCCGAGCGCTTTTCAAAGACCACCTACAGCATACTGTTCATCATGGTGGTATCCATACTGATCTCCATTTTCGGCCGGAACGCGCTGCAATGCTTCATGGAGCTGACCTCCCTGGGCGCGGTCATCGCCTTCGCCTACACCTCGGCGGCCGCATGGAAAATCGCCCGGACCCAGGGTAACCGAACATTCGCCGTACTGGGCGCGTTAGGTACGGTCATCTCCGTGGGGTTCTTGCTGGTGCAGCTGATTCCGGGGCTCACGGCGCTGGAGACCATGGGGACCGACGCCTTCCTGCTGCTGACCCTTTGGTGCCTGCTGGGCTTCATGTTTTACCTGCGCACCGTCTCCCGCTCCAGCGCGGCGGCCTATATGGGGTCACCAACCGCCGGCGTATGGTTGTTCGCACTGCTGCTGTACTCGGCGCTGCTGTGGCTGGGCAAGCGGCTGATGGCCGCGAATAGCCTACAGGCCGTCCACGACACGCTGCGGTTGGAAGGCCCGCTCATGCTCGCAGTGGTTTTCATCGCGCTCGTCGTTTCGATGTCTCTGCAACGCACGGTACGCAAAAAACACGACGCAATGGCCGCAAAGCACGACGAAGCCACTTCGACAACGAATTCGGACGATCATGCCTAGAGTGTGTTTCTAAAATGCCTGAAGCGCAATTGGCTGGAAACTCCGTTGCAGTTACGGCGTCTTTGCCTGCATTTCTGTGTTGATTTTCCTTGACT
>ONJE01000394.1 GCA_900318045.1 uncultured Eubacteriales bacterium | reverse complement strand
ACGGCACCACCTGCGAGATCGGACCGGTCGCCATCTTCAAGGGTGCGGCCCATCCGAACGCCGCGAAGCTCTTTGTTGAGTATGCCCTGTCTCCGGACTGCGTTGAGCTCGCCGCGGAGAACGGCTCCTATCAGTTCCTGGTCATTGACAATGCCAAGCAGCCGGATGTCGTCGTCGAATTCGGCCTGGATCCCAGCCTGGTCTGGGACGGCTATGACTTCGGCCTCGCAGTTCAGGATACCGCCCAGAACGTCGAAGACGTGATGGCGGCCATCGAGGGCGCCGGCGCCGATGTCGGCGAGGGACGTTTCCAGACCTCCTGATCGAGCGTACGGAACGATCTGAGTTTCACCTACCCGCGAGAGGATGGCGGTTTCCCCGCCATCCTCTTTTTCACAGACGGCAAAGAGAGGAGCTGTTTTTATGGCAAAAAGCCAGGGCGCGGCACTGGATCGCAAGAAGCTGATGGCGGACCCGATCATGGTGACGACCATTGTCGTGCTGATCACCTTTTTGACCCTGTTCATTCTCTATCCGCTGGCGATCCTGCTGGTGGACAGTTTTGTGGGCGACGGGACCTTCGGCCTGGGCATCTTCAAGCGGATCTTTGCGATGCCGAGCTTTACCCGCGCCATTACGAACACGCTGAAGGTCGGCTTTGTGGTGGGCATTCTGTCCGCGCTGATCGGCCTGCTGTTCGCGTATGTCGAAGTCTATGTGCGGATGAACCGCTTTGTGGGCGGCCTGTTCAAGGTCGTGTCCATGCTGCCGGTGGTTTCGCCGCCGTTTGTCCTCAGCCTTTCGATGATCATGCTCTTCGGCAAGTCGGGCATCATCACCCGCTTCCTGCTGGGGATTTATGACAACAGCGTTTACGGCTACTGGGGCATCGTCATCGTCCAGACGCTGACCTTCTTCCCGGTGTGCTACATGATGATGAAGGGCCTGCTGAAGAACATCGACCCCTCCCTCGAGGAGGCGGCGCGGGATATGGGCGCGGGGCGCTGGCGCGTGTTTCAGGACGTGACGCTGCCGCTGCTGCTGCCGGGCCTGGGCAACGCGTTTCTCGTGACCTTCATCGAGTCGATCGCGGACTTTGCCAACCCCATGATCATCGGCGGATCCTATGACACGCTCGCGACCACGATCTACCTGCAGATCACGGGCGCCTATGACAAGGCGGGCGCGGCCGCGATGGCCGTGGTGCTGCTGTGCATCACGCTGGCGATGTTCGCGGTGCAGAAGTATTACCTCGAGGCGAAGACCGCCGCCACCCTCACGGGCAAGGCGTCGCGGGCCAGAATGCTCATCGAGGACAGAAGCGTCAAGATCCCGCTCACCATCTTCTGTACGCTGGCGGCGATCTTCGTTATCATGATGTACATCTGCGTACCCATCGGGGCGCTGTTCCCGACCTGGGGCTACAAGTTCTTCCCGCTGACCACCAAGTGGTTCAAGCTGGTCTTCACCCGCTACCACGGGTTCAAGGCCTTTAAGGACAGCTTTGTGCTGTCGTTCATCTCCGCGCCGATCACGGCCCTGCTCAGCATGATCATCTCCTACCTGGTGGTCAAGCGCAAGTTCAAGGCCAAGGGCTTCATCGAGGCGGTCTCGATGCTGGCGATGGCGGTTCCGGGCACGGTGCTCGGCGTCGGATACATCCGCGGCTTTTCGGGCGGCCTGTTCCACACCGGCATCCTGCAGGGCATCTACGGCACCGGCCTGATCCTGGTGATCGTGTTTGTGGTGCGTTCGCTCCCGACCGGCACCCGCAGCGGCATCTCCGCCCTGCGGCAGATCGACAAGTCCATCGAGGAGTCGGCCTATGACATGGGCGCGGACAGCTTCAAGGTCTTCATGACGGTGACGCTGCCGCTCATCAAGGATTCGTTCCTGAGCGGCCTGGTCACGGCCTTCGTCCGCAGCATCACGGCCATTTCGGCCATCATCCTGCTGGTGACGCCGCAGTACCTGCTCATCACCGTGCAGATCAACGAGTTCGCGGAGAAGGGCTCCTACAGCCTGGCCTGCGCATTCGCGACCATCCTGATTATCATCACCTACGGCGCTGTGCTGCTGATGAACCTGTTTATCAAGCACTTCGGCACCAGCAAACAGATCAAGGAGGACTGACCCATGGAGAAGACGAAAAAAGGCGTAAGACTGGAGCATATTTCCAAGATCTATCAGGATCCGAAGACAGGGAAAGACTTCTACGCCGTGAAGGATACCTCGCTGGATATCGAACCGGGCTCCTTTGTGACCCTGCTGGGACCGTCCGGCTGCGGCAAGACGACGACGCTGCGCATGATCGCGGGCTTCGAGAGTCCGGACGAGGGCGAGATCTACCTCGGCGACGAGCCCATCAACGAGCTCACGCCGAACAAGCGCGACACGGCCATGGTGTTCCAGAGCTATGCGCTGCTGCCGCACTACAACGTGTTTGACAACGTGGCCTACGGTCTGAAGCTGCGCAAGGTGCCGAAGGACGAGATCCGGGAGCGCGTGATGAGGATCCTGGACCTGGTGGAGCTCACCGGGATGGAAGCGCGCATGACCAACCAGCTCTCCGGCGGC
>ONJE01000377.1 GCA_900318045.1 uncultured Eubacteriales bacterium | reverse complement strand
CCCTTGACTTAGCCCCACTAAGCCTGCGGAAAATCGCCTTGAAATGCAGCCCAATCCACTCGAAACTGCACATCCCTCATTTTAGAAACACACTCTAAGCGACGGGGAAAAGCCCTCCGCCTGCCGGCGCAGGCAGGGGAGGCAGGACAACAGGCAAAGCCTCCCGTGAAGGGCATTGAGCGCCCGGAAAACAGTCCGGCGGAGGGCATGAACGCTTCGCCAGACGCCCTTTGGGCGTTGCAGCAGGGCAGGGCCGGAGAGGTACCTGCCGCTGACAGGAGATACAAACATGTTTGAAAAGAAAATCAACCAGCCCCTGAAAAAGGGCGTGGCGAAGGTGCCGGTGGTCATGCAGATGGAGGCGCTGGAGTGCGGCGCGGCCTGCCTGGCCATGGTGATGGCCTACTACAGCAAGTGGGTGCCCCTGGAGATCGTGCGGCAGGACTGCGGCGTGTCCAGGGACGGCTCCAACGCCAAGAACGTGATGCTGGCGGCGCGGCACTACGGCTTCGAGGTCCATGGCTACCGCATGGAGCTGGAGGCGCTGAAGGAAAACGCCACCTACCCCTGCATCGTCCACTGGAATTTCGACCACTTCGTGGTGCTGGACGGCTTCAGCGGCAACAAGGCCATACTGAACGACCCGGCCCGGGGCGTGGTGAAGCTGCCGATGGAGCAGTTCGACGAGGCTTTCACCGGCGTGGTCATCACGCTGGCTCCCGGGGAAGGCTTCGTGCCCTCGGGCAAGCGCAAGAGCATGTTGGGCTACGCCCGCAGCCGGCTGAAGGGCGCGGGGACCGCCGCGGCCTTCGTGATGCTCACCACGGCCATCGCCTACCTGTTCGACGTCATCAACCCGGTGATGTCCCGCATCTTCTACGACCGGCTGCTGACCGGCCGGGACGTGGCGTGGCTGAACCCGTTCATCACGTTGATGGCCGTGCTGTGCATACTGGAGCTGATCGTGGAGTGGGCCCAGCGGGTGTACAGCCTGCGCATCGACGGCAAGATGGCCGTGATGGGCAGCACCACCTACATGTGGAAGGTGATGCGCCTGCCCATGTCCTTCTTCTCCCAGCGGCTGACCGGCGACATATTGCAGCGCCAGTCCGCCAACGGCGACATCTCCGCCGCCATCGTGAACACGGTGGCCCCGCTGGCGCTGAACACCGGCATGATGCTGTTCTACCTGGTGCTGATGCTGCGCTACAGCCCGTTCTTAACGCTGATCGGGCTGGCCTCGGTGCTGGTGAACCTGCTGATGGCCCGGATCATCTCCCAAAAGCGGGTGAACCTGACCCGCGTGCAGCTGCGGGACGAGGGCAAGCTGGCCTCCGCCACGCTGGCGGGCATCAGCATGACCGAGACCATCCGCGCCGCCGGCGCCGAGACGGGCTTCTTCCGCCGCTGGGCGGGCTACCAGGCCTCGGTGAATACCCAGACGGTAAAGTTCTCCCACATGAGCGCCACCATGGGCATCATCCCCGCCTTCATCGGCAAGGTGGCGAACTACGCGGTGCTGTTCTTCGGGGTGCTGTTCGCCATGGAGGGCCACTTCACCGTGGGCATGATCGCCGTGTTCCAGGGCTTCTTGAATTCCTTCATGGACCCGGCGCGCACGCTGATCGAGGCGGGGCAGACCATCCAGGAGCTGCGCACCGACATGGAGCGCGTGGAGGACGTGATGCAGTACCCCGACGACCCCTACGTGCGCGATACCCCTTCCGACTCCGGCGCGGACTTTTCCAAGCTGAAGGGCCACGTGGCGCTGAAGAACGTCACCTTTGGCTACGCCCCGCTGGGCAACCCCGTGGTGCAGGACTTCTCGCTGGAAATCCAGCCCGGCAGCAAGGTGGCCATCGTGGGCGCGAGCGGCAGCGGCAAATCCACCATATCGAAGCTGATCTCCGGCCTGTACCAGCCCTGGGAGGGCGAGATACTGTTTGATGGCAAGTCCATTGGCGATATTCCCCGGGCCGTGTTCACCGGGTCGGTGGCCGTGGTGGACCAGGACATCATACTCTTCGAGGACACCATCGCCAACAACATCCGCATGTGGGACAGGAGCATCGAGGACTTCGAGGTGATCCTGGCCGCCCGGGACGCCCAGCTGCACGACGACATCATGCACCGCCAGGGCGGCTACCATGCCATGCTGACCGAGAACGGCAAGGACCTGTCCGGCGGGCAGCGCCAGCGGCTGGAGATCGCCCGGGTGCTGGCCCAAGACCCCTCCGTCATCATACTCGACGAAGCCACCAGCGCCCTGGACGCCAAGACCGAGTACGACGTGGTCAGGGCCATCCAGGACCGGGGCATCACGACCATCGTCATCGCCCACCGGCTGTCCACCATCCGCGACTGCGACCAGATCATCGTGCTGGAAAAGGGCGTGGTGGTGGAGCGCGGCACGCACAAGGAGCTGATGAAGCTCGGCGGGGCGTATACGAGGCTGGTGGCGAGCGAATAGATGTTAGTGGTTAGTGGTTAGTGGTTAGTGGTTAGTGGTTAGTGGCTAGTGGTTAGTGGTTAGTGGTTAGTGGCTGGTGGTTAGTGGTTAGTGGCTGGTGGCTAGTGGTTAGTGGTTAGTGGCTGGTGGCCAGTGGTCAGTGAATAGTGGGGGCATATATGATACGTAGCTATGAGGATCTGATGGTTTGGCAGAAGGCGATGGA
>ONJE01000107.1 GCA_900318045.1 uncultured Eubacteriales bacterium | reverse complement strand
TTCCCGGGTAATTCTGCAATTTAAATTGATAACTTATTGAAGTATACAAAAGATCCGGATTTCTGTCAAGGTCAAATTCCGCCGCGTTTCCCCCTCGCGGCGGGGCGGATGAGGCCGTAAGATATACTTGCTTTCCCATTGAAAACGTGGTATAAAAAATGCACAGCAACTACGTAACATAAGGGAAATACTGCTTCGTGAGCTTAAATAACAGGAGGCGTTTCAATGGACAAAATCAAAAGAATCGGCGTTCTGACCAGCGGCGGCGACGCGCCGGGCATGAACGCGGCCGTGCGCGCGGTGGTGCGTACCGCGATCGCCAACGGCATCGAGTGCATCGGCATCCGCAGGGGCTGGCAGGGCCTGATCAACAGCGACTTTGTGAAGCTTTCCAGCACCAGCGTTGGCCATATCCTCTCCCGCGGCGGCACGATCCTCTACACCGCAAGAAGCGATGACTTCATGACCGAGGCGGGCCGGAAAAAGGCGGTCGCCACCTGTAAGATGCTGGGTCTGAACGCCATCGTGGCCATCGGCGGCGACGGAACCTTCCGCGGCGCGCTCGAGCTTTCGCGTCTCGGCATCCCGGTCGTCGGCATTCCCGCCACCATCGACAACGATGTCGGCTGCACCAATTACACCATCGGCTTTGACTCGGCCTGCAACACCGCCATCGAGTGCATCGACAAGCTGCGCGACACCATGCAGTCGCACGAGCGCTGCTCCGTCGTAGAGGTCATGGGACGCAACACGGGCTTCCTGGCTCTCTATGTGGGCATCGCGGTCGGCGCCACCGCCGTGCTCGTCCCCGAGCATGAGGTGGACTTCCAGAAGGACGTGGTGGAGCGCATCCAGGATTCTCGTCTCGCGGGCAACACGCACTTCATGATCGTGGTGGCCGAGGGCGCGGGCAGCGCGGTGGAGATCGGCAGGAAGCTGCACGAGGCCATCGGCATCGAGCCGCGCGTCACCGTTCTGGGACACATTCAGCGCGGCGGCTCACCCACGGGCCGTGACCGTGAGACGGCTACCCGCATGGGCTACTACGCGGTAAAAGCCCTGGCCGAGGGACGCGGCAACTGCATCATCGGCACGCAGGAGGGCGGCATCGTGGAGATCCCCATCGAGGAGGCGCTTCAGCGCACCAAGAAGCTCCAGATGGACCGCTACCGCATCATGGAGACCATGCAGGTCGGCAGCACCCTGGGCGGCCGGAACGAAGACTGAGAAAAGGATAAGAACAAGGGAGGACGCCGCGAGGCGTCCTCCCACAGTTTTAAAACAGATCCAGAGAGCTGTCGAGGTATATCTCCTCCCGGACCTTCAACTGGTGCTCCGGCTTTGTCATGTAATACAGCAGGAACTCCAGTACGATCGCACTGCCCAGGCTTCGCCCCTCGATCTTGAAATGGGAAAACCCGTTCGGCAGGCAGACCTGCCGGATGTCCTCAATGCCGATGAACCCGGGATTTTGCATCGCGTCGGAAAAACGGTAGCCCCTTTCGGCGTTCGGCGAAGCGCATACGTGGTCGGCGCAGGCCTCCCCCAGGCTCTTCCGGCTGACGTTCTCATAGCAGGCCTTCCGGTCGGGGCAGTCAAACCAACAGCATTCATTGCACAAAAACTCCACCTTCCGCTTCCGGCTTTCCGGCAGCGCAAACAGCCGGTCATACGCCTTGTTCAGCCTGAAATCCGGCACCACAAAGCGAAACTCCGGGCGGTCCAGCTCGGCCTCGAGCTGCTCAAATTCCGTCAGCACCTTCGTCGTCGAGGAGACGAAGTAAAACCCCGGGTAGCGCTCCCGAAGGTACTGAAGCAGCAAATCCGAATGAACAATAATGCCGTTCCGGGTGGCGCCGTTGTGTTCGAACAGGGCGCACAGAGCATTGCACTTTTTGTCGGATAGGTGTTCCCCGCTGAGCAGGGAATTGCTGAAGGTGAGCCGGGCGGAGATGCCAAAGTCCCGCGTCAGCGCCGCCACCTCCGACGGCCGCGCCTCGCCGAAGCCCACGCGGCCCCCGCCCCACAGGCAGTCCGCCGGCGCGCCATAGATGGACCCGATCTCGCACCAATCGTAGAACCACTCCCGGTGCTCTCGAAACAGCAGCAGGAAGGCGCGGTACAGGTCGCGGAATTCAAACAATCCGGGAAGATGATAATATGCCTTCATCTTAATATCCGGCTTCCATACCGAGGATGGTGCTGTACAGGTCCCTGTTTACGGACACGTCCAGGCCGTGCTTTGCGGCCAGCCGGCACACGGTGCCGGAGAACAGCTCCACCTCGCTCCTTCTGTGGGCAAGGCCGTCCTGCCGCATGGAGGGCATGCCGGAGGGCGACAGCGTGTCGATGAGGCGCACGTAGTCGGCCAGGTCCTGCTCCGTGACGGGCACGCCCTCCAGCTGCGACAGGGCGATCACCTCCCGCATCGCGGCAATCATCTGGGCGCGGGCCTCTCCCGGCGCCTGTACCGTGCCGTAGTTCCCTTCGCGCACCATCACGACCTGGTTCACGCCCACGTTCAACATGAATTTGCTCCAGATGCGGTGCCGGATGTCCGATTCCACCGTATGGGGCACCCCGGTGCGCCTGAACAGCGCCGCCAGGGCATCGAGTCCTTCCCCGGGCCGGTCGTCCGGCAGGCCGATGCACAGCTGCCCCGGCCTGGAGTAGGTCAGCGTCCGCCCCTCCCGCGTGGCGTCCATGCCCTGGGCGATACAATGCACGACCTTCTCCCGGCCAAAGCGCGCCTCCAGCAATTCCTCGCTGGTGATTCCGTTCAGCAGGGAGAGCACGACGCTGTCCGGGCCCACATACCCGGCGGCGTCCTCCATGGCCCCTGCCAGCGCCGTGGCCTTCACCGCGAAGATCACCAGGTCCGCCGGCGCGCCCTTTGCCCCGGCGGGCAGAAGGCTGAAGTGCTTCGCCGCGCCGTTGACGGAGATGGGCTCGCCCCTGTATCGCGCCATTCGCGCCTCATCCACGATAAATCCCACGGACAGCCCGACGTCCCGGTCCAGCAGGTCGCCGAACAGCAGCCCCAGCGCGCCCATGCCGATGATGGCGATGTTTTCAATCCGTTTCATAGCCGATCCTCACCCTTCCCCGGTCCCGCGTTCACGACGACGTTTTTTCTGTGCACGATACTTCCTCCATTCCGATTCATCTGTCAGCCGGGCGATGCCGCAGCCGACGCGCCCTTCACTTTCCCCGGATGAACGCATCCATCCGGGTCAGGGTTGCCTCCGGCATTCGCACGTCCCGCAAAGCGTCGCTGGTCTCCAGGAAGTGAATAGTTACCGCCAATCTTCAAAATCATTCCTCCAAAAGGAGCTTCGCGCGCTTCAAAATTGGCAGCTCCCGGTTGGCGATGAGCCTGCCCAACCGGGTGCACGCGCACCTTTCGTACTCCGCGACGGCGGCATCATAGCCCAGTTTCAACGTGGACAGGTGGTATTTGTCCAGTTCATCCTCGGTCAGATGCCGCTTCCCGAGGGCCTGAACGCGGCAGAGGAAATAGTGGTTGATGTTGTGCCTGTGGATCAGGTTGTAGTAATCACTCACCACGCCAATCCGGGCCAGGATATCCACTTCCGCGCCCAGTTCCTCCCTCAGCTCCCGCCGGATGGCCGCGTTGAGGTCTTCGCCGGGCTCGACGCCGCCGCCGGAGGTCTCGATCAGGGTCGCCGCGCCGAACTCGTCCTCCCGCACCGCCCGGACAAAGTAGTAATTCCCGGCATCATCCACCACGATGGCACGCACGATCTCCCGGTCGTGGTCGGTCCAGGTCAGCGGCCACTCGGTATCCTGCAACTCAATTCTGATTTCAGGCATGCTCCTCATACGCACAATCCCTTTCTCAGGGAAACACCGCACAATACCGCGGCACGTTTGGCGGTGTCTTTTCCGCCAGTCATCTGATGCAGTTTCCTTGATTTACCGTCAGTAAACCTGCGAAATCTGCATCAGCGCCTGATGTAAAAACGCTCGCCGGCTGACCACCTGTATTGCCCGGTTTTTCCTGTATCCTTTCAGCTAAAATAACCAAACCACCGTTTTTGCACGGGTATCATACCATCCGGTACTGCTTCGGCGTGGTGCCCTTGTATTTCCTGAACTGTTTGATAAAGAAGCTGGAATCGTTATAGCCGCAGTGCTGGGCGATCTCGGCAACGGTCATATCGCCGCTGGTGAGGAAGTGGCTGGCACACTCCACCCGGTAGTAGTTCACATAGTCTATGGGCGAGCGATGCACGATGGTCTTGAAGAAGCGGCAGAAATACTTGGGCGACATGCCTGTAAGCCGCGCCAGCGCCTCCAGCGTGATGCCCTGGCCGTAGTGGGTCTCGATGTACTCCAGCGCCGGCTTCAGCTGCTCGGCCTTCTGCCCGAAGCGGGTGGAGGGCGTGTCCAGCGCGGCCCGGTCCCGGCAGCGCAGCAGCGCGCCGAACAGCACGTACAGGCTGCCGGTGATCTCCAGCACATTTCCCGCTACGCCGTCCCGGCAGCGCCCGAACAGCGCCTCCGTCGCGCTGCGCAGCATGGCGTCAGCGTCGATGCTTCCCGCCTTCATGAAGATGCTGTGGTTCAGCACCCCCTTCAGCCGCCGGGCACAGGGAGCCGGCCCCAGCAGCAGGGCCGCGTCGAACACCGCGCACTCGTACATGCAGTCCTCCGGCTCGCCACCGTGGATCACACCCCCGGCAATCAGCATAAGGTCCCCCGGCCCGGCGACCACCTCCCGGTCGTCGATGTACAGGCTCAGCCGGCCGCTGCGCACGTAGATCAGCTCCGTCTCCCGGTGCCAGTGCATCGGCATCCGGTAGCGCTCGTGGTGAACATCCACCGGATACCAGGCCAGCGGAAAATCCCCGGTGCGGTGCTGTATCTGCTCATTGTAATCCAGATAGTGCATTTTTCTCCCTCAAAAGGTGAAAATAGTTTTATTTTTTGCTATTATACCACAATACAGAAGCCCAAATCAATGTTATAGTAAAATTAACCGTAAAGGCGATTCTTGCATTGTAACGCCTGACAAGATATTTAAGGAGGATTGATTCACATGGCAAAGAACAGATATCTGGGCAGCTACCCGGTCATCGGCATCCGCCCCACCATCGACGGCCGTCGTGGCGTGCTGAAGGTGCGCGAGAGCCTTGAGGACCAGACCATGAACATGGCCAAGTCCGCCGCGAAGCTGTTCGAGGAGAACCTGCGCTATTCCAACGGCGAGCCCGTGAAGGTGGTCATCGCCGACACCACCATCGGTCGCGTGGCCGAGGCCGCCGCCTGCGAGGAAAAGTTCCGCCGCGAGGGCGTGGCCATCACCCTGACCGTGACCCCCTGCTGGTGCTACGGCTCTGAGACCATGGACATGGATCGCAATACCATCAAGGCCGTGTGGGGCTTCAACGGCACCGAGCGCCCCGGCGCGGTGTACCTGGCCTCCGTGCTGGCCACCCACGCCCAGAAGGGCCTGCCGGCCTTCGGCATCTACGGTCATGAGGTCCAGGAGGCCGACGACACCTCCATTCCCGAGGACGTGAAGGAAAAACTGCTCCGGTTCGGCCGCGCGGCCGTCGCCGCCGCCACCATGCGGGGCAAGAGCTATCTGCAGATCGGCGCCATCACCATGGGCATCGGCGGCTCCATCATCGATTCCAAGTTCATCGAGGAATACCTGGGCATGCGCGTTGAGAGCGTCGACGAGGTCGAGATCATCCGCCGCATGACGCTGGGCATCTACGACGAGAAGGAATACAAGAAGCTGAAGAAGTGGGCCGAGAAGAACGTCATCGAGGGCTTCGACAAGAACCCCGAGGCGCTGCAGAAGAGCCGCAAGGACAAGGACAAGGATTGGGAATTCACCCTGAAGATGTACCTGATCATCAAGGACCTGCTCAACGGCAACCCCAACCTGCCCGAGGGCAACGAGGAAGAGGCCGTGGGCCACAACGCCATCGCCGGCGGCTTCCAGGGCCAGCGCCAGTGGACCGACTTCTACCCGAACTGCGACTATCCCGAGGCCATGCTGAACACGTCCTTCGACCACAACGGCGCCCGCGAGCCCTATGTGTTCGCCACCGAGAACGACGTGCTGAACGGCCTGGGCATGCTGTTCATGAAGCTGCTCACCAACCGCGCCCAGATGTTCGCCGACGTGCGCACCTACTGGAGCCCCGAGGCCGTGAAGCGCTGCACCGGCTATGAGGTCGAGGGCAAGGCGAAGGAGAACGGCGGCTTCATCCACCTGATCAACTCCGGCGCGTGCTGCCTGGACGCCAACGGCCAGGCCCGCGACAAGGACGGCAACCGCCTGATGAAGCCCTGGTATGAGGTCACCGAGGATGACCAGAAGGCCATCATGAAGAACACCACCTGGAACTACGCCGACCTGGGCTACTTCCGCGGCGGCGGATACTCCAGCCGTTTCGTGACCGACTGCGAAATGCCCGCCACGATGATCCGCCTGAACCTGGTGGACGGCCTGGGCCCGATGCTGCAGATCGCCGAGGGCTGGACGGTGGCCCTGCCCGACGAGGTAACCGATACGCTGTGGAAGCGCACCGACTACACCTGGCCCTGCACCTGGTTCACCCCCCGCTGCGACGGCGTTGAGGGCAGCCCCTTCAAGACCGCCTACGACGTGATGAACAACTGGGGCGCCAACCACGGCGCGATCAGCTATGGCCACATCGGCGCGGACCTGATCACCTTCTGCTCCATGCTGCGCATCCCCGTGGCCATGCACAACGTGCCCGTCTCGAAGATCTTCCGGCCCGCGGCCTGGAACGCCTTCGGCATGGACAAGGAGGGCGCCGACTACCGCGCCTGCGCCAACTACGGCCCGTTCTACAAGAAGTAATTGACTATTAAATGTATGGCCATTCCCCTGAAATACAATTCAGGGGGAATGGCCATACGCTTACAGAAAGGATGTGCTGACTATGCTCAAGGGTATCCCGAACCTGTTGACCCCCGAACTGCTGAAGATTTTGATGGAGATGGGCCACGGCGACACGCTGGTGATCGGCGACGGCAACTTCCCGGCGGCGGCCATGGCGAAGGACTGCAAGCTGGTGCGCCTGGACGGCCACGGCGTGCCTGAGATCCTGGACGCCATACTGAAGTTCTTCCCGCTGGACCCCTATGTGGAGACCCCCGTCAGCCTGATGGAGGTCGTGCCCGGCGACCCGGTGGAGACCCCCATCTGGGACGAGTACGCGAAGATCGTGGAGAAGTACGAGCCCGGCACGAAGATCGGCCACATCGAGCGCTTCAAGTTCTACGACGAGGCGAAGAAGGCCTACGTCATCATCGCCACCAGCGAGGCCGCGCTGTACGCCAACGTGATTTTGCAGAAAGGCGTTGTGAAGTAACAGTTTATAACAACAGGCGTGGGAACGGCAATGCCGTCCCCACGCCTGTTTTTTAGCCCTATGGCTTCCGCCCACCCAAACTGCCGTGCTTCTTCTGGTACAGCACGCAGCTCCTGGGCGATGCGCTCCACGGGCCAGGAGGTGGTCTCCAGCAGGTAGCAGGCGTGGCTGATCTTGCGGCTCATCACGTACTTGGAAAAGGTGGTGCCCACGGTCTTTGAAAACAGGTTGGAGAAGTAGGCCGGATGGTAGCCGAAGGCCTGGGCGATTTCGGTGAGCGTCAGGCGATGGTCTATGTTTTCGTCGATGTACTTCAATATCCTGTGGTTCACCGCATGGCCACTGTTTTCGATCTCTACCCGCTTGCACAGCGTCATCAGTATGTTGTACAGCAACAGGCTGATGCCCGGGCCCTCCTGGTGCGCCTGGTAGAGAAACGAAGTGCACATATTCATCACGTCAGTGAAGGCCCCGCCCTCGTAAATGGGGCCACCCAGGTCCAATATGTGGCGGGTCAGCTGGGCGCTGTTGCCTCCGGCGTACTCCACCCACACCAGACCCATCGGGTCCTTGGGGTCCGAGGAATACATGTGTCCCTCGTTGCTGGCCATCACGAACAGCTCCCCGGCGTGGACCCCGAAGGTATGCCCCCGGGTGGACACGGTTCCCTTGCCGTAGAGCACGCAGTGGATCATGCTGTATGGGTAGGCATCGTCGCGGCTGATCAGGAAATCCCCGGGCGTCTTCAGTACGATGCCGGCCCGGTTCACCTGGATGTACAGGCTGTTCGGATCCACCGAGCGGGGCGCGATGTAGTACACGTCGTGGGGCACGCTGCCCACGATGTCGTGCTCAAGATCGTCCGCGTAATAGTTGCTGCGCATGGGCTTTCACCGCCTTACATCAAAATTATACAACATACCCGTCCCTTTGTCCACCTGTATCCCCCATTATCACCTTAAAAATATACAACTTCATACTTAATTTGTTAATTGTGCTTTACGCCTCCATTTGCTATATTGTTAATACAATTAACAATGCTGTCGGGATATTTCCATTCAGGGATGATTTCCGCCGCGAGCGGAGGTTATATAAGAACAAGGAGGAATAAACCATGAAGAAACTCGTCGCACTGATTCTGGCCGTCATGATGCTCATGTCTCTGACCGCCGCTTTCGCCGAGAAGACCCCCACGATCGCCTATGTGCCGAAGGTCATCGGCCAGCCCTGGTGGGATCATGTGCAGCAGGGCGTTGAGCAGTGGGCCGCCGACAACGGCATCGACGTCATCTACAAGGGCGGCACCACCGTTGACGCCGCCGAGCAGGTTCAGATCATGACCGACCTGGTCAACCAGGGCATCGACATCCTGTGCTTCTCCCCCAACGATCCCGACGCCTGCGAGGAGATCTGCAAGCAGGCCCGTGAAAAGGGCATCATCGTGATCGCCACCGAGGCCTCCGGCATGGAAAACGTCGACTTCGACATCGAGGCCTTCGACGAGGCCGGCCTGGGCGCCTTCCTGATGGACGAGCTGGCCGCGCAGATGGGCGAAGAGGGCGAGTACATCACCATGGTCGGCTCCATGACCATGGAGTCCCAGAACAACTGGGCTGACGCCGCCGTGGCCCGCGCCGAGGCCGCCTACCCGAACATGACCCTGGTGGACGACAAGCGCGTTGAGGATAACTCCGACGCCCAGGAAGCCTACAACCTGACCATGCAGCTGAAGGAAAAGTATCCGAACCTGAAGGGCATCCTCGGCACCGGTTCCTTCGACGCCCCCGGCGCCGCCCGCGCCATCGAGGAAATGGGCCTGACCGGCCAGATGTTCGCCATCTCCGTGGCCATGCCCGCTGAGGTTTCCGACTTCCTGAAGAGCGGCACCCTGAAGTCCGTCGCCCTGTGGGACGCTTCCGTCACCGCCAAGGTGCAGCTGAACGCCGCCATGAAGCTGTTCGCCGGCGAGGAAATCGGCGAAGGCTCCGACCTGGGCGAGGAGGGCTATCACTCCGTGCACATCGCCGACAACGGCAAGGGCAAGAACTTCATCTTTGGCGATGGCTACCTGGCCGTCACCGTGGACAACTGGGAGTCCTTCGGCTTCTGATCAATTCGATCCAAGCCTCGAACCCCAACACCCCCGAGGCAGGGAAGGCATTCTTCCCTGCCTCGTTCGGTATAAAGGTGAACGCTGATGGGGGCGCGGTGCGCCGCGCCGCGTCGCCATCAGCGGTTACGAATCCAAATAGACAAGGAGCAATGCAGCATGTCTGAATACCTGCTTCAAATGACCGGCATTGACAAGCGCTTCGGCGGCGTCCACGCGCTGGACCACGTCAATTTCGCGGTCAGACCCGGCAAGGTCATGTGCCTGGCCGGTGAAAACGGGTGCGGCAAGTCCACGCTGGTTAAGATCATCTCCGGCGTGTACACCCGTGACGAGGGCGAGGTGCTGTTCGAGGGCAAGCCCATCCAGCATATCACCCCCGCGGAAGCCACGCGCCTGGGCATACAGGTCATCTACCAGGATCTGTCCATCTTCCCGAACCTGACGGTCATGGAAAACCTGGCCATCAACAGCGAAATCACCGCCAACCGCAGGATCGTGAACAAAAAGCGCTGGGAACAGACCGCGAAGGAGGCCCTCAGCAAGATCGGCTACGACATCGACCTGTACGCCAAGATGGGCGACCTTTCGGTGGCGGACAAACAGCTGGTGGCCATCTGTCGCGCGCTGCTGTTCAATGCCAAGCTGATCATCATGGACGAGCCCACCACCGCCCTGACCAAGAAGGAGGTGGACGCGCTGTTCAAGACGGTGCGCCAGCTTCGGGATTCGGGCATCGCCATCATGTTCATCAGCCACAAGACCGAGGAGATCTTCGAGATTTCCGACGACGTGTGCATCATGCGCAACGGCAAGAACGTGTTCTCCGGCCCCACCGCCGAGCTGACCAAGAAGGACTTCACCTACTACATGACCGGCCGCGAGCTGGAGGACGACTACTTCGTGCCCACCAACATATCGAAGGAGCCGGTGCTGAAGGTGGACCACCTGACCTGGAACGGCAAGTTCCACGACGTCAGCTTCGACCTGCGCAAGGGAGAGATCCTGGGCATCACAGGTTTGCTGGGCTCCGGCCGCACCGAGCTGGCCCTGGCGCTGTTCGGGCTGGGCAAGATCAACGGCGGCACGATCACGCTGAACGGCCAACAGGTGAAGATCACGTCGCCCATCGATGCCCAGAAAAAGCGCATCGGCTACGTGCCCGAGGACCGGCTGACCGAGGGCCTGTGCCTGCGCCAGCCCATCGCCGACAACATCATGCTGTCCTCGTTGAAGCAGCTGACCGGCGTTCTGGGCACGCTGAGCCACGACGAGCTGTTCGAAAAGTCCAACGAGTGGGTCAAAAAGTTTTCCATCGCCACAGACGATGCCCACAAGCACGCCTCCACCCTCTCCGGCGGCAACCAGCAGAAGATCGTGCTTTCCAAGTGGCTGAACAACGACCTGGACGTGCTGATCCTGAACGGCCCCACCGTGGGCGTGGACATCGGCGCCAAGCAGGACATCCACGCGCTGGTGCACGACCTGGCCAACCAGGGCCTGGCGGTCATCATCATCTCCGACGACCTGGCCGAGGTGGTGGTCAACTGCAACCGGGTAATCGTGATGAAGGACGGCACCATCGTGGGCGAAATGACCGGCGATAAGATCACCGAAGAACACATCCTTGAGATCATACGATAAGGAGGCGCGGACATGAATAAGGCAAAGCTGAAGCGCATGACGCGCAGAACGGAATTCTACATGCTGATCGTGCTGCTGCTGCTGTGCGTTGTCGTACAGATCAAATCCGGCGGCAAGCTGATCACGCTGCCCGGGGTATTCACCCGCCTGAACGTGACGGTGCTGCGCACGATGGTGGTGGACGGCATGTTCGCCATGTGTTCGCTGGTGGTCATGATCTCCGGCGGCTTCGACCTGTCCTTCCCGGCCATCGCGGCCCTGGCCTACTCGCTTTCCACCACGATCTGCCTGAACAACGGCTGGTGCGCTGCGAACCCGCTGGCGGGATTCGCGCTGGCCGTGGCCATCGGCTGGGTGCTGGGCATGCTGAACGGCTGGATCATCTCCAACTTCAAGCTGAATACGATGATCGTCACACTGGGCACCCAGACCTTCTTCACCGGCATATCAATGGGCCTGCTGAAGCTGAAGGAGATCACCTCCACCCTGCCCGAGGGGATGAAGACCTTCGGCAAGCTATACATCTTCGAAAGCGCCGACCCGGCCAGCGGCATACGCTTTACGCTGTCGGCAATGGTGCTGTTCCTGATCGCGCTGTGCGCCATCGTGTCGTTCATGCTGAACAAGACCATGTTCGGCCGCGCGCTTTACGCCATCGGCGGCAATGAGGTCTCCGCCGAGCGCGCCGGCTACAATGTGAAGAAGACCAAGTTCCTGCTGTACTCGGCGGTGGGCGCGCTGGCCGGCTTCATCGGCATGATCCGCGTGTGCATGGAAAGCCAGTCCATCCCCAAGGCCATGATCGGCAAGGAGATGACCATCATCCCCGCCGTCATACTGGGCGGCGCGTCGATCTACGGCGGCGAGGGCACGGTGTTCGGCACGATGGTTGCCGTGGGCATCATCTCGCTGGTGTCCAACTCCATGCTCATACTGGGCATCGACACCTACTGGCAGCAGTTCTTCAACGGCCTGGTCATACTGGTCGGCGTCACCGTGTCCGCCCTGCAGGCCAAGCGCCAGAAGCAGTAAGGAGGTAAAGGCAATGAAAACGAAGACGCTTCAAAAACACAGCTATACCCTCATGCTGCTGGGCCTGATGGCCGTGGTGCTGCTGTTCTTCACCGTGCTCAAGGGCGGCATGCTCTGGAAGGGCGACGTGTGGCTGGGCATTGCCATGCAGTTTCCCGAGTACGGCGTGGTCACGCTGGGCCTGATGTTCTGCTTCATCTGCGGCAAGATGGACATGTCCTTCATGGCGCTGGGCGACTTCGCCACCATCATGGCGGTGCAGTACATGGCCGCCCACGCCGACAGCCCCGCGGGCAGCGTGATCCTGGTAGGCATACTGATCGCCCTGGGCATCGCCGTGGTGGGCGGCCTGATCAACGGCCTGCTGGTCTCCGAGCTGGACATTCCCCCGGTGATGGCCACCATATCGATGCAGCTGGTGTGGACGGGCCTGTCCGTGGCCCTGACCAGCGGCAACACCGTCAAGGGCCTGCCGGGGCTGTACACCGAGATCGGCCACAAGTACCTGTTCGGCTTCTTGCCGGTGCCGCTGCTGATCTTCCTGGTGATCTTCGCGCTGTGCTGGTTCCTGCTGAACCACACGGTGTACGGCGAGAAGCTGTACATGGTGGGCACCAACATCAAGGCGGCGAGGTTCTCCGCCATCAACACCAAGCGCATGGTGGTGGGCACCTACATCCTCTGCGACGTGATCTGCTGCATCGGGTGCCTGCTGATGGTGAACACCATGGCCAGCGCCAAGGCCGACTACGGCACGAGCTACGTGATGCGCTGCATACTGATACTGGTGCTGGCGGGCGTGCTGCCCGACGGCGGCATGGGCAAGATCGGCAACGTGCTGATCGCCATCGTCACCATACAGATCATCGCCACCGGCGTGAACATGTTCCCCAACCTGAACACCTACTACGCCAGCCTGATCTGGGGCGGATTGCTGATCGTCGTGCTGATCATGAGCACCCGCGTCGGCGAAGGCGGCCTGAAGCTGCCCGGCATGAAAAAGCGGCAGAAGGCGTGATCGGGGAAAACGCGCCGTTTCGCCCGTGACGGGATGCAGCGGCGGCGTCCGCGCCGCCCGCCATGGCCGTCCGTATGCCGCCGCCGCACAGAGTCGCCTTATAAAAATTATATATCTATGCTTTATGAAGCCATGGATTTTCGAAACATCCAAAAAATATACAACTTCAACTTGAATTTGTATATGGTATTGACAATCTGCGTTTGCTATGATAATGTTAAGTTATATCGAA
>ONJE01000124.1 GCA_900318045.1 uncultured Eubacteriales bacterium | reverse complement strand
TTACCATTATACATCATATTTGCGCAAAAGGAAAGCCAAAGCATCGCCTTCACATCCATATTTCTGTTACAGCTCAGCGTCGACGCCATGAAATCCCTCCAGCCCTGCCTGCACCAAGGGAGGTGTCGAGCGAAGCAAGGCGGAGGAGTATTGAATAATCAGGGCCAGGAACTGCAACATATTTCTTCACATTTTTGCAAAGATTGTAAGAAACCGCTTGAAATTGAAGCCTGTAAACGATATAATAGCAGCGTATGGCCTTTATAGTTGGAGGCAATTCAATCTCAACCGGGAGAGACGCAAATGAAACAGGCAGAGGCTCAATACGAAGGCAAGACTGCCAGGAAAAACAGCAGAAAGCGTAAATCGCTGATTTATCGTCGCATCGGAGCGGGGCTTTTGGTGGCGATGGCCGTGGCGCTTTTCATATATATCTATACCATAGGGCTGAATACGGCGTCTTTGATGTGGGGCGTTGCGGCGATGCTTTTGCTACTGGAAGCCCTGCTGCTCTGGGTGGATTTGCCCGTATCCAAGGTATTACAGGGCATTTTGGGCGTGCTGTGCATCGGTCTGCTGGCTTTTGGCTTTTTGGATTACAACTACGTCCGCGTTGACGGGCGATTTGTGCCGAAGTATGCCGTGATTGCACGCATCCAGGTGACGGACGAATACCCCAAGCACTTCGAGCAGATGGTGAGCCTGAGGACGCTGGACATGCGCGGCTCCACCGTGACCGATTTCACGCCCATACGGTCGCTGCCGAGCCTGGAGCGGCTGGATATCCGGGAAAACTACGCCTTTGACCAGGCGGAGCACGACAAGCTGATCGAGGCAAACCCGAACTGCGACATCCATTGGAGTGTGCCGGTGGGGAACAAGCACTTCGACAGCAAGGCAGATTATTACGATCTTTCCCCGTTCGAACTGACCACCACCCAGCTGCGGGAGCTGATCGCCACCTATCCCAATACCTACTTTGACTATCAGGTGCCGCTGTATGGAAAGCGCTACACCACCGATACCGAGGTGCTGGACATCCGGGGTGAGGTTCCGGACGCCGGCGTGATCGACGATGCCCTGGGCCTGCTGCCTGCGGTGAAAACGTTGGACATCCGCGGCCAGAAGACGACGTCCCAGACGGTATCGATGCTCTGCGACGCCCATCCCGACGTGTACTTCATGTTCACCTGCGATGTGCCAGAGGGGGAGATGACCACCGAGGACACCGCGGTGACGATCACCGGCACCTATGAGGACATGCTGGCCTACGCGGCTTACATACCCTACATGCCGAAACTGGAGAGCATCGACGCTACCAGCATCAAGCTGACGGATGAGCAGCTGGATTCCCTGGGTGAAATCGCCAGCAGCGGCAAGCTGCGCTACAGCCTGATCGTCTACGACAGGGGCTGCTCCAGCCTCGCTACCGACCTGAACTGGGACAACATTCCCTTCACCGGCGTGGAGGAGGTGGAGAAGTACCTGGCCAGGCTGCCGCGGCTGAAGCGGGTTTCCATGTGCGATTGCGGCCTGACCGAGGAGGAGATGGGCCAGCTGTTCGACGCTCATCCGGACATCAAGTTCGTCTGGTGGATCGAGTTCGGCCACTACCGGCTGCGCACAGACGCCACAGCCTTTACCACCGCCCTGGGCGACGGCAACCAGTATCATTACGACGACGAAACCTTCGAGGCCATCCGCTACTGCACAGACCTGATGATGCTGGACCTGGGCCACAACCGCATTACCAGCATCGACAACTTCACTGGTCTGACCAAGCTGAAGGTGCTGATCCTGGCGGACAACCGGTTGACGGACATCTCCCAGATCACCTGCTTCCCGGATTTGGAGTACCTGGAGCTGTTCCTGAACGACATCAGCGACGTGACGCCTATCACGGAGCTGAAGAAGCTGCGTGACTTCAACATCTTCCATAACCCGCTTTACGAGAACCACAAGGTACTGCGAAAGATGACCTGGCTGGAGCGGCTGTGGATCGGCGGCTGCAGACTGTCTCCCCAGGACGTGAAGGACCTGCAGAAGGCCCTGCCCAATACGGAGATCTCGACCATCGGTCAAAGCTCTACCGCCCGGGGCTGGCGCAAGCATCCCCACTACTACACCCTCAAGCGCATGTATGAGGAAGGCAGATACATCCCCTTCGATTCGTGACCGCGCTTTGAAAACCGGTTGCATAATCCGGCGAAACCGTGTATAATAATGGCACGGGAATGCAGCGGCGTCGCCTGAACCGCTACCGTGGCGGCCCGGAGGTCGCCGCTACAGAAATCAGGCAGTATCGAATACAACGAAGCAGGATGATGTGAGAGGGGGGGCTTCCCGTGAAGCTGATCATCGCAATCATACAGGACGAGGACGCTTCCAGGCTCATCAACGAGCTGATGACGGAAGGTTACCGCGTGACAAAGCTCGCCACCACAGGCGGCTTCCTGCGCGCCGGCAACACGACGCTGCTGGTGGGCGTTGAGGACGACAAGCTGGATAAAGCCATGGAAGTGATCGAAAAGGTGTGCAAGAGTCGCAAGCAGATTGCGTCAACACCCTCGCCGATCTCCGGAACCACGGGCATGTATATGCCCTTCCCGATGGAGGTTACCGTCGGCGGCGCAACGATTTTCGTGCTGAACGTGGAACAGTTTACCAAGATCTGAGGTCAACCTTGAAAATCTCCGAGTTTGAGGGTTACGGCGATAAAATGGAACAGCTGATGCGTTCGGTTCAAGCCGGGCGCATTGTTCATGCCCTGTTGTTCGTCGGCCCCCACGGCTCCGGCAAGCGCACGATGGCCCGGCTGTTCGCCCAGGCGATGGTGTGCACCTCGCCACACAAGCCCTGTGGGGTATGTCCTGCCTGCAAGCAGTTCCTGGCGGGTTCCCACCCTGACGTGAAGGTGGTAAAGCCCGAGAAGAAGTCCATCGGCGTGGAGGAGATTCGCACCCTGATCGACGCGCTGGCGCTGCGCCCTTATGAGAGCGACAAACATATCGCCATGATCGAGCAGGCGGACAAGATGACCGCCAGCGCACAGAATGCGCTCCTCAAGACGCTGGAAAACCCGCCCGGCGAGGTGATGTTCTTCCTGATCACCGACACGCCGGGGGCGCTGCTGGACACCATACTGTCCCGCTGCCAAACGGTGCGCCTTGGAGACATTGGCGTGGAGCTGTGCGCGAAGGTCTTGGAAAGCCGTGGCGTGGAGACTCAACGGGCGGCACTGCTGGCGGGCCTTGCCCAGGGCTCGGTGGGCCGGGCGCTGGAGATCGACGCCGACGGGGAATGGATGGCCCTGCGGGAACGGGTGCTCTCCTCGCTTGAGGCCCTGCACGGTCCCGCCAGTGTCGCTTCTGCGGCCATGCCGCTGGAAGAGGACAAGGGCGGTGAGGGCGGCATACTGGACATCATGGAGCTGTGGGCCAGGGATCTGATGGCCGTGCAGAATGGTATGGCCCCCTACGAAGCCTCGGACGTATCGCGCTTGAACAAATGCAAAATCGATGGTAGCGCACTGCTTCAGGGCGTGTTGCTGGCCCGGCAACAGCTGAGCAGCAACGTATCCTGGCCGAACGCGCTTGAAAATATGTACTTTCAATTGACGGATACAGGTAAAAACAGGAGGACAAGGCTTTCATGGCAACAGTAATCGGCGTCCGCTTCAAGAAGGCGGGCAAGGTATATTACTTTGACCCGGACGGCATTTGGCCCAGGCCGGGGGATTATGTGATCGTAGAGACCGCGCGGGGCGTGGAATTCGGCGAGGTGGTGACCGGGTCACGCTCGGTCAACGATGCCCAGATCGTAACGCCGCTGAAAAAGGTGATACGTGTCGCCAGCGAGGAGGACGTGCAGCGCGCTGAGGCCAACGAAAAGCGCGAAGCGGAGGCGTTCAGGATCTGCCAGGAGCGTATCGCCAGGCACAAGCTTGACATGAAGCTGGTCAGCGTGGAGTACACCTTTGACAACAATAAGATCATATTCTACTTTACCGCCAACGGACGCGTGGATTTCCGGGACCTGGTAAAGGACCTGGCCTCGGTGTTCAAGGTTCGCATAGAGTTGCGTCAGATCGGCGTGCGCGACGAGGCAAAGATGCTGGGTGGCCTTGGCTCCTGCGGCAGGCCCATCTGCTGCGGCGCGTTCCTGGGGGATTTCCAACCCGTGTCCATCAAGATGGCCAAGGAGCAGAACCTGTCCCTGAATCCCACGAAGATTTCAGGACAGTGCGGGCGGCTGATGTGCTGCCTGAAGTTCGAGCAGGATAACTACGAACAGGTGCTCAAGCGCGTGCCCAGAGTGGGCAAGGACATCGTCACCCCCGACGGCGTGGGCGTCATCACAGAGATCAACTGCATCAAGGAGACCGTCAAGGTTCGAATCCGCGTGGACGAGGACAGCTTCGATGTGCGGGAGTACCCCATCGACGATGTGCGCAGGCCCGGGCCGGATGACGCCGCGGCCATACGCGAGCAGCGCACGGAAAAACCCCGCCGCAGCAGACCCCAGCCCCAGCCCGAGGTCGTGGACAATACCGCGGACGCCTCCGAGGAGGGCAAGCGCAAGCGCTATCCCCATCAAAAGGCTCCCAAGAACCTGAGTACCGACCAGTTCCTTGAGAAGATGAAGGAGGATGGCGGCGCAGCGCCAATGTTGTCCAAGGAGCACCGGCGCAAGCGCGGCCGCGGCGGCAAGGGCACAGAGGAACGGCGAGAGGGTCAACCCGCTGAGTCGGAAACGGCAAACGACAGTGAAGATTGACAGTACGCCCCATGCCCGATAGGGCACCGCGATAAATGAAACATACGAGGGGTTGAAGGCAGTATACACGGAAGACGGATTCGTGTATACCAAAAGGGCGGCAAAGGTCGAAGACCATTTGGACCAACAGCTCGCACAGTAAACAGCGTGACCATCAGTTGTCGGTGGTCGCGCTGTTTTCATCCGGGGACGAATCCATAAGGTCATATTTGCCAGCCCTTGTATCCTCGGGACAAATGTTGTATAATGGGGACATCAAGGAAAAAGGAGTTCACGCTATGAAGAAGAGAATATTTGGATGGATATGCACGCTTCTGGCCGTGGCGATGCTCTGCAGCAGCTTCGCCCTCGCGGATACCCAGCCCGATGCCATCGGGTCTATCATCTCGGGTATGTCGTTGCGGGATAAGCTGGCACAGATGATGCTCTTCTCCATCAGGACATGGAAGGAGGATGCTTCTTCCGATACCCCTGCCGAGAATGTTCGGGTCCTGAACGACTACATACGGCAGTACATCGCCGATCACAGGTTTGGCGGCATACTGCTGTTCAGTGAAAACTGCGGCGACGCGGAGCAGGTGGCTCGGCTGGTGTCTGATCTGCAAACGGTCAATCAGGCGGGCGGCGGGCTGCCGATGCTGATGGCCATGGATCAGGAGGGTGGCACCGTAAGCCGCCTTGGCTTTGGCACCAGCGGCACCGGCAACATGTCCATCACGGCCACCGGCGATCCGGAGAACGCCCGGACCATGGGCAGGGTGTTCGGAGAGGAGTTGGGCCTGCTGGGCGTCGACATCGATTTCGCCCCTGTGATGGACGTCAATGACAACCCCGCCAACCCGGTTATCGGTGTGCGCGCCTTCAGCGATAAAGCAGCGGTTGTGGCCGAGTACGGCTGTGCCTTCATGGAGGGCCTGCATGAGACGGGGACCATCGTCTGCCTGAAGCACTTCCCGGGACACGGCAACACCGACGTCGACAGCCACACCGGACTGCCGCTGGTGGATCGCAGCCATGACGAGCTGATGGCCAACGAACTGGTACCCTTCAAGGCTGCCATAGACGCCGGCGCGGACATGGTGATGACCGCCCATATACAATATCCTCAGGTGGAGAAGCAAACCTACACCTCCATCACTTCCGGCGAGGAGGTGTACATCCCCGCTACGATGAGCCGGACGATTCTCACCGATCTGTTGCGCGGAGAGCTGGGCTTCGGGGGTGTGATCGTCTCCGACGCGCTCGAGATGAAAGCCATTGATGACAACTTTGCCATCGACGATGTGCTGTCCATGACCATCAACTCGGGCGTTGATATGCTGATCCTGCCCAGTGTGAGAGACGTGGACATGATGAAGAAGATCGACGACATGCTGAATCGGGCCGTTGAGATGACGGAAGACGGTACCATTGACGCTTCCATGGTCGATGCCTCTGTCCGCCGCATATTGACCCTCAAGCAAAAGTACGGCATGTTGGACCATACGGATTATGACGTTTCGGACGAAGCTGTCGCTATCGCGGTGGCGGGCTGTGGCAGCGCCGAGCACCGCCAGATCGCCTGGGATATGGCCTGTGAGGCGCTGACCTTGCTGAAGAACGAGAATGATGCCTTCCCGCTGACAGTCAAGCCGGGTGAGAAGACGCTGCTGCTGTTCACGGCGGCAAGCCGTGTGGGCGCGGCGGAGCTGTCGCAGAAGCTGCTGACTGAGATGGACGCGCTGCCCGAAGGCGCGACGATCGAGGGCATGACCATAGAAAAGGATACCGCAGAGGCTTGTCTCGCGGCGGCAAAGGCTGCGGACCACGTGCTGCTGATCAGTCGCGCCTGGACTTCGGATTGTCTCAACCCGGCCACGGAAGACGGCTTCCCGGTGGGCATCGTAAACCAAGTGATCGATGATCTGCACGCCGCCGGCAAGACCGCCGTCGTTATCAGCTGCCAGCTGCCCTATGACGCCGCATGCTATCCCAAGGCCGATGCCATACTCCTGACCTACGGATCAAGCAAGATGGCGACCGCTCCGACGGCGGAATCCGGCGATGGCAGCGCCTGGGTGCCCGACCTGCCCGCCGGCATATGTGCTGCCTTCGGGGCGGTGGAGCCTGCTGGACAGCTGCCGGTGGATCTGCCGAAGCTGGACGCGGACTATCATCTGACCGACGAATTGCTCTATTCAAGCCAGGAAGCCGAACTTGACGCCGCGGCCTGACAGGATCGAGAAAGCGCAGGCGCCGGGGAAAACCTTCGACGGGTTTCCCTGGCGCTTGTTTGGTATTTTGTACGGAAACTGCTCATTCATACTAATCTCAACCTAAACCTATACAAGCATGCGGCATCTTTTCCGCCATACCGGCGTTGAAGTCCCTTGACTTGCCGCCAGCAAGCCTGCGGGCCTTCGCCTTGGTATGACGAAAAATCCGCTCGC
>ONJE01000357.1 GCA_900318045.1 uncultured Eubacteriales bacterium | reverse complement strand
CGACCGGAAATCGCTTGCGATTTCAGGCAAATCTGAGGAGGATGTATTGAAGGGGGACCTGTCCCCCTTCAAGCGGGCGCATGCCCGCGACAAATCAGAATTTAATACAGAATTTAACCCTATTTTTCTACTGTACCCCCGGTAAACTGATATAATATTGAGCAATAAATATGTGACCGCATTTATACGGTCACAAAAATATATGATCAGGAGGGCGAGGATATGGCGATCATTCGAGAAGGTTTGACTTTTGACGATGTGCTGCTGGTCCCCCAGCGCAGCAGCGTACTGCCCCGGGACGTGGATCTCACCGTACAGCTGACCCCAAAAATCAAGCTGAATATCCCGATGCTCAGTGCCGCGATGGACACCGTGACCGACTTCAACATGGCGATTGCGATGGCCCGCGAAGGTGGCCTGGGCATCATTCATAAGAACATGTCCATTGAGGAGCAGGCCGGCCAGGTGGACAAGGTGAAGCGCTCCGAGAACGGCGTCATCACCGATCCCTTCTACCTCTCCCCGGAGCACAGGGTTTCCGACGCCGAGGAGCTGATGCGCAAGTACCGCATCAGCGGCGTGCCCATCACCGAAAACGGCAGGCTGGTGGGCATACTCACCAACCGCGACCTGCGGTTTGAAACCAACTTCGACCAACCCATCCGCAACGTGATGACCCACGAAAACCTGGTCACCGCGCCGGTGGGCACCACCCTGGAGGACGCCAAGGCGATCCTGGCGAAGCACCGCATTGAGAAGCTGCCCATCGTGGACGACAACTTCATGCTCCGTGGCCTGATCACCATCAAGGATATCCAAAAGAGCCAGAAGTATCCCAACTCCTCCCGGGACAGCCGGGGCCGCCTGCTGTGCGGCGCGGCGGTGGGCGTCACCGCCGACACCATGGACCGGGTGGCCGCGCTGGTGGCCGCCAACGTGGATATCATCGGGCTGGACACCGCCCACGGCCATTCCGAGGGCGTGCTGAAGGCCGTATCCCAGATTCGCGCCGCCTTCCCCGAGCTGGAGATCATCGCGGGCAACGTGGCCACCGGCCCCGCCGCCAGGGACCTGATCGACGCCGGCGCGGACGTGATCAAGGTGGGCATTGGCCCCGGCAGCATCTGCACCACCCGCGTGGTAGCCGGTATCGGCGTGCCCCAGATCACCGCCATCATGGATTGCGCCGAGGTGGCCGACAAGTACGGCAAGACCATCATCGCCGACGGCGGCATCAAATATTCCGGCGACATCCCCAAGGCCATCGCCGCGGGCGCGACGGCGGTCATGATGGGCAGCCTGTTCGCCGGCACCGAGGAGAGCCCCGGCGCCACCGAGATCTTCCAGGGCCGTTCCTACAAGGTCTATCGCGGCATGGGCTCCCTGGCCGCCATGGCCGAGGGCAGCAAGGACCGCTACTTCCAGGAGGGCCAGAAGAAGCTGGTACCCGAGGGTGTCGAGGGTCGCGTGCCCTTCAAGGGGCCCCTGGCCGACACCGTGTTCCAGCTGATCGGCGGCCTGCGGGCGTCCATGGGGTATTGCGGCACCGAGAACATCCAGGCGCTGCGCACCCGGGGCGAGTTCATCCGCATCACCAGCGCCGGCCTGGTGGAGAGCCATCCCCACGACATCAACATCACCAAGGAAGCGCCGAACTATTCCCTTCACGTTTGACGGGAGATGCTAATCTCAATTAAAATGTGAAGATCCTTCGCTTTTTTCGAACAGCCTTTTGGTGTGAGAATGCGCCTTACAGGCTCCCGTTCAGGCCCCCTCCCTGAGGGGGCTGGCTGGCCGTCAGGCCAGACTGAGGGAGTTTATCAGGGAAACGCTGAGCTGTACCTGTAAAGGTCCTTGACGTAGCGTCAAGGACCTTTTTTATCTGCGCTTCTTCCGGGCAAGTGCTGCGCACAGCTCGTGGAGCATCAGGCCGAAGGCGACCATGTACACGGGCAGCAGCATGAACAGGTACTTCGAGCGCCCCTCCAGACACAGGATATACAGCGTGGTGCCCAGTATGGCGATCTGCACGACCAGCAGCGCCGACGCCATGGCGTCGTCCCGCGTGCCAATGCCCCCGGGCTGAGTCCCCCGCCGCCGAAGTCTGGCAGCAATCCCACATGCCGCCCACAGCATCATGGTCAGCAGCACCGCGTCCCAGAGGACCTGCATCAGCGCCGCGCCCGGCTGGTAGAACCGGCCGTTCTTCATGTACAGTTCATAGATGAGGTTGCGTTCTGCCTGCCTGCACCGGGCGGTTTGCACGTTGTGGAAATAGCCGTCGTTGTAGGCGGCGTTGAGCTTTTTGACGTAAAACACCACGTTTCCCCAGAGGCCGCGCTCGCGAATGGAGGCCAGCGCGTTGGCGATGAAGGCGCGGTTGACCTGCGCCAGGTCCTCGTATTCCTTGATATACGCCCGCCGGGCTTCGACATTTCCGGAGTACACAGTGCCCATCCCCTCGGTGTTCTGCCCCACCATCAGCAGGTACTGCCAGCCCTTGGGGTATTTCCCGGGAACATAGCCGTAGCGGGCACGGATCGGCTCCTGGAGCTTGAACATGCCCCCGAAGAACAGCGCGAGGCAGAGTGCGCACCAGGCCACCCGCTTCAGGTTGACCCCGTGGGCATCGGAACGCATCCAGCGGATCAGCAAGGCAAGCCCCAGCGCCAGCAGCGGTATGACACAGGTGATCTTGATGAAGGCGCCAATCGCCGAGCAGGCCACGATAAGCGGAATCTTGAACACCGGCTTCAGCTGCGTGGTGTACAGCCAGATCACCAGCGCCACGAAGACCATGCCGTAGTTGTCGGTGTAGGGCAGGAACGACCGCCAGGTCAGCGCCAACAGCAGTTCGGAGGCGACCGCCACCACCAGCGACAGGTTCCTGCGCCGGGTGACATTGTACACCGTCATGCTGACCAGCGCCGCAGAGGCATTGGTGGCCAGCGCGCCCAGCCAGACGATGACGTCCCGCCGGGGGATGATTTTGTAGATCCACACGAACACGATGGCCATGTTCACATTGTTCGGGCTGCGCTGGAAATAGGAGAACGACTTCAGGGAGCCGCCCTCGTGGACAGCCCACGCGGCCTCGGAGATGTTGGTGAAATCCGTCCCCAGCGCCTGGTAGGGCATCCACCGGGAGATGAAATACTGGATGACGCCGACGGCGGCGGCAATGCCCAGCAGTGCAAGAGCGAATCGCTGCCCCTCCGAGGGCCCCGCGCGGCCGGACAGCGCCGGTTTATCCCCCGCCGACCGGGCATAGCAGCAGCAGAATATGACAAACAGCAGCGCCGCCGCACCCAGGTAATATACGATATTGGGCCATGCCACCGTATTGGGCGCCCTGAATGCGGTGTGCTTGTCCACGATCACCGTCGCGACCAGCACGAACAGCATCAGCACCGCGAAGAGCGCTTCCACGGCGGCATTCAGGAAGTCGCCCACTTTTTTGATCACTCGCATGATTCACTCCTTCACCGGCTATTGCATCAGGGCACCTCTAAAACTATCGCGCCGTCCGGCGAGAAGAATTTTAGTCAGATTTGACTTGCAAAAGACGCAGGCTGCCTGGCAGGCAGTCAAGGTTTTTGCAAGTCGAAGATGGCTGAAATTCAGCTGCCCGACGGTGATGAGAGTTTTTAGAGGTGCCCATAAGCGCATACATCATGATGCCCGCGGCCACGGCCGCGTTCAGAGACTCCGCCCCGCCCCGCATGGGCAGCTTCACCAGCATGTCGGCGGCAGCCCGGGTGGCATCCGAGATGCCATGGGCCTCGCTGCCGATGACGAGTACGAATTTCGCGCCGGGGTCGGGGTGGCTGTAGAAATCATCGCCCCGCAGGTCCGAGGCGATCACCGTCCAGCCCCTTGCCTTCAGCTCTGCCAGCGCGGCCGGCAGGTCGCCCACCGGCGTATATGGCAGCCGGAAGCCCGAGCCCATGGCCGAGCGCTGCACCTTCGGGGACAGCGGGTCGGCGCAGCCCGCGCCCACCAGCAGGCCGCCGAAACCGGCGGCATCGGCGGTGCGCCAGATGGTGCCCACGTTGCCAGGGTCCTGCACGCCGTCCAGCGCCACGATTTTGTCCGGGGCCTGCGCCAGGGGCAGCGGCTCGGGCAGGTCGACGGAGGCGCAGATGCCCTGGGGCGTGCGGGTGTCGCAGACAGTTTCCAGCAGGCTCCTGGGCACGATAAAGGCCCGCGTCCCTGCGGCTTCCAGCTCGCTGGCAAGGTCGGCAAAGCCCTCCTCCGCCAGCACATCCCGGACCACCAGGCCGCACTTCAGCGCCTCCCGCAGCATGACCTCCCCCTCCACCAGGAATCGCCCCGCCGCCGCGCGGCCCTTGTGGTCCCGCAGGCTGCGCAACGCCTTGACGACAGGATTCTTCGCGCTCGTGATGTGATCCATTGTAGACTCCTTTGATAATTTTGATTTGGCGAGCTGAGGGAACCCCTCCGGCGCTGCGCGCCACCTCCCCTTTCAGGGGAGGCATTTGGGCTAACTTGCCGGGGGTATCGGGGGCGGAGCGCCCCGATCTTTAATCGTACGCGGCGGCGTGTACGCCGCGGGCGGGGCTTTTTTCACGGCAGGGAGCC
>ONJE01000256.1 GCA_900318045.1 uncultured Eubacteriales bacterium | reverse complement strand
TTTCGGATCGCGTCAGCCGCCATTCCTGTTCCCTTTTCCCTGTTCCCTTTGATCTACCCTTGGCGATTCCGCTAACGCCTCGACAGATCAGAAATTATCCCACTCCCCCGAAATAATCCTTCGCCTGGGCGTCGGTGAGTTTGAAGTCGCGGGTCAGGTATTGGACCAGGTCCCCCGGGCGATTCTTGGCGTAGCGTATCATCCGCTGCCCATAGCGCTTCCAGGTGGCCGTGGTCCAGCCCCAGCGCTTGCACTCGGCCGCCATCTCCGGCTCCAACAGGGTATAGCGCGCCTGAATCTTCGCCGTCACGTTTTCGGCGCTGAAGGTGGTGGCCAACAGCTGCCCCATGCGGCGCAGGAACCAGTCGCGAAGGCCGGCGTTATTCATCAGTTTCCTGAACAGCAGGTTGCTCTGGTCGGTGATGCTGCCCACGCTGTCCCCCTCCAGCCACGGGGCTACGTTGTCCCCGGCCAGCTGGAAGCTCAGGTCCAGGTCGAACAGCGCCCAGCGCCACAGCCCGTCTGCGTTCGGGTTGCGGTAGAAGCCGACGTTGCCCAGGTCCTGGTTGTTGACGTACATCTCCAGCATGACGTATTCCAGATAGTTTTCGATGTCCATCATGCCCCGCAGCGCGTTCACATTGTCGTCCTTCGACAGGTCGTGCGACCGAACCCAGGCCAGCATCTCCTGGTAGTTCTGGGAGGTATAGCCGCCGCCCTCCTTGTACTCAACATCGTCGGGGTTTTCCCAGCCGTGAAACTGCGCGATCATGTCGTTGCAAATGCGCTCGCGCATGTTGTAGGCGCCCCAGTACCGGCCGTTGACGTACAGCACGCAGACCTCGGTCTCCCGGTAAAGCACGCTGGTATCCGCCGCCAGGGCGCTGAGCACGGAATCGCGCATGAAGGTCTGCTTGCAATCCTGGCCCGATGCCCGCATCACGAAGGACTTGTAGGAGGTGTAATCCCGATTGGAGAACAGGGCATAGTTGAAGCGGCTGGCGCCGTAAACCTTCTTGGCCCGCAGCGAGAAGCCCTTCTGTCCTTCGTGCTCGCGGCTGCTGTGACCGGCCAGCTTCATCAGGCACTTCTGGCCGATCACCCTGGTGCCATCCGGCTCATACACCTCCACATAGGCGTCGCTGCCCTCGCCCTTCACGCCGGTCTTCAGCATCCCCGTCTTGCCGTCCAGCTTGCTCGCGTCACCGGACACGCTGACCAGCCGCACCCCATGGCTCGCTCCCAGGATGTATGAGCGCACGCAGAGGTCGGAGGGAATCACGTCCGCCTGCCATGCCACCGCCTTGACGACCGCGTTGTCCTTCAACTCGATGGGACCGCTGTAGGCCCTGGAGGACGTAGTTGGGTCGCTGCCGTCAGTGGTATAGTAGATCGTCACGTCCGGCTCGGCGCTGAGCGCCACCGACAACCGCTTGTCGCTGTGCTGGCCGCCAGGCTCCGAGAAGGTCACGTCCGCCGCCTTGCGGGCATAGGAGGGCGTGGTATTGGCCGCGCCGGGGGTGGGCTCGGCGAAGAAGCGATAGCGCTCCTGCCCCTCGGCCCGCCCGTAGCTGACATCCCTGTATTGCTCGAACAGCGTCACCTTGTCCACCAGCGTGCCGTCCGGCTCGGCCAGCACGGCGGTCTCCCCCGCCGCGAGGCCGAAGTCGGCGCAGTAGCGGCCGTTCTGGATGCCGCTCTGTCCGCCCTTGCCGGAGAGCAGTACCGTGACAAAGCCTTTCGCCGGAATGATCGCGCCCTCCGGGAACTGCCAGCGGCGGGGATGGTTGGTATCGTCGGACAGGCCCACGCCGGTCAGGTCCACGCTGTGATCGGCGGCGTTGTACAGCTCGATCCAATCGCTGCCTTCGCCGTTGGCCAGGATCTCGTTGATGCACAGGTCGCCACTGTTGCGGCTCACCAGCGTCCGGGAGGCCCGCACGCCCGCCTCGGTGTTTTCGTAACCGGGGGTGGGCGCGATCTCGGTGGTCAGGCTGCCGTCGGGCAACCGGGACAGCGAGGTCTCCTTGGGCAAACCGTCGTACTCCACCCAGGACACCACCCTGCCCCCGGCGTCGTACAGCCGAACGGCCTCCGCGGTGGCGGACAGCTTGAAGTTGGTGTGCAGCGTCCCCTCCCGGCGGTCCTTGCCCGAGGCAAACACCACCAGGTACTCCCCGGGCTGCATCGTCAGCGCCGGGAACACCCACTTGCGCTGGTTCACATCGTCGTCGGACAGGGCATAGCCGGTCAGGTCCACGGGGCTCGTGGAGCCGTTGTAAAGCTCGATCCAGTCCGGCCAGTCGCCGTCCTCGTCCTGGAGCTGTGTGCGGTTGGAGGCCATCAATTCGTTGATGTAGACGCCGTCGGGGTTGAAGGGGGGGCGCAGGTCCACCGCACCCTCCGCCGCCATCGTCGCAAAGGTCACCACGCGGTACGCGCCGTCGTCGCCCCGCTCGTAGACCTGTGCGGCGGCCATGGCGGGCACCTCCAGCACCTGCCGCAGCCTGCGCTGCCCGTCAGACAGCGCCAGCACCTCGCCGTTGGAACTCAGCCCGAAGCCGGAAAAGCGCTCGCTGCCGTCAAAGCCGTCGGGTTTCGGGGCGCAATAGACGATCAGGCTGCCCCCCACCGGCAGGGTGACATCCCCCAGCTCGAAGGCGCCGCGCTGGTCCACGGTGTCGCCCAGCCGCCATCCGGCGAGGCTGACCTCGCCGCCGGAGACGTTGAGCAGCTCCACCCAGTCGTAATATTCGCCCCCCACGCTGAAGCAGGCGGAGGGATTCGAGGTCATCACCCGGTCGATCACCACCGGGGAGGGGGCATCCTGAACCGCCTCCGGGGGCCGCAGCGCCGCGCCTGCCCAGGCCAGCAGCGCGATGACCGCTGACAGCGCAAACAGGCGCAGCCAGTCGCCCGCGGTAAACGGACGGCTGGCGCGCCGCCAGGGATTCTTCCTCTTTTGGGTGTGTTTTGATTTCATGGTGGATGATGGTTCAGAACAATCATCTCTGTATTGCAACGGGCGCGCCAATGCGGGCGCGCCCATTGCTTGTCGGTCATTTTCGCTGATCAGGCCTTGCCGTCGCAGCCCAGCACGTCAACCAGCTTGTGCTCCACCATATCCTTGATGGCGATGCGGGCGGGCTTCAGGTACTGGCGGGGATCGAAGTGATCCGGGTGCTCCGCGAAGTGCTGGCGGATGCAGGCGGTCATGGCCAGGCGCAGGTCAGAGTCGATGTTGATCTTGCAGACCGCGCCGCGGGCAGCCTGGCGCAGCTGCTCCTCGGGGATGCCGACGGCGTCGGGCATCTTGCCGCCGTTCTCGTTGATGATCTTCACGAACTCCTGCGGCACGGAGGAAGAGCCATGCAGCACGATCGGGAAGCCGGGCAGGCGCTTGGCGACGTCGTCCAGGATGTCGAAGCGCAGCGGCGGGGGCACCAGGATGCCCTTCTCGTTGCGGGTGCACTGCTCAGCCTTGAACTTGTAGGCGCCGTGGGAGGTGCCGATGGCGATGGCCAGGGAATCGCAGCCGGTCTCCTCGACGAAGTGCTGCACGTCCTCGGGGCGGGTATAGCTGGAATCCTCGGCGGAAACCTGAACCTCGTCCTCGACGCCGGCCAGGGTGCCCAGCTCGGCCTCGACGACCACGCCGTGGTCGTGGGCATACTCGACGACCTGCTTGGTGATCTTGATGTTCTCCTCGATGGGCAGGCCGCTCTTGTCGATCATGACGGAAGTGAAGCCGCCGTCAATGCAGCTCTTGCACAGCTCGAAGGAATCGCCATGGTCCAGGTGGACGACGATGGGCAGGTCGAAACCGGCGGTCTGCTCGGCGTCCTCGATAGCAGCACGGATCAGGTGCATCAGGTACACATGCTTCGCGTAGGCGCGAGCGCCCTTGGAAACCTGCAGGATCAGAGGGGCGCGCTTTTCGATGGCGGCCTCGGTGATGCCCTGAATGATTTCCATGTTGTTCACGTTGAAAGCGCCGATGGCGTAGCCGCCATTGTAAGCCTTCTTGAACATCTCGGTGGAAGTAACAAGAGCCATATGAAACACTCCTTTATATTAGGCTGGCTAAATTATACCAGCACCCGGCTGTAAAATCAAGCGCAACCTTAAAATGCGTCGGCATTTAACCTGCGCGAAACGGCGGCGCTCGCCCGCCGC
>ONJE01000153.1 GCA_900318045.1 uncultured Eubacteriales bacterium | reverse complement strand
GAGGCGTCGCTGGGGCTGTATGTGGAGAACCACAAGGAGACCGACGCTCAGGTGATCTGCGCCAGCGTGCAGAGTGTGGCGCTGAACCTGGACAGCTTTCTGCCGGATGCCTTCGACTATCTCATCATCGACGAAGCCCATCACGCCGCCGCCGAGACCTATCAGAAGGTGCTGGCGTACTTTACCCCGCGCTTTACCCTGGGCCTGACCGCCACGCCGGAGCGCGCCGATGACCAGGACATCCTCGAAATCTTCAAAAACACAGCGCACCGTTTGGACATCCAGACCGCCGTGGAGATCGGCGAGCTGGTGCCGGTGCGCTGCATTCGCATCCACACCAACATCGACCTGACCAAGGTGCGCTTCAACAGTGTGCAATACAACATCCGCGACCTGGAGAGCAAAATCTTCGTGCCGGAGCGCAACCAGCTGATCGTGGATACCTGGATGGAATTCGTGCGCGACAAGCGGACGGTCATCTTCTGCGCGTCCATCAAGCACGCCGAGCAGATCGCAGCGCTGCTGAACGAGCAGGGCGTGCTGGCGCTGGCGGTGTCCGGCAGCATGAAGCTGGCCGAGCGCAACGAGGCCACGCAGCGCTTCGCCCAGAAGAAGCTGCTGGTGCTGTGCGCCTGCGACCTGCTGAACGAGGGCTGGGATTGCCCGGAAACGGAAGTCTTGTTCATGGCGCGGCCCACGATGTCGAAGGTGCTGTACACCCAGCAGCTGGGGCGCGGCATGCGCCTGGCGGAGGGCAAGGACAGCCTGATGGTGTTCGATTTCGTGGACAACGCATCTCAATATAATATGCCCTATTCGCTGCACCGGTTGTTCCGACTGAAGGACTATCATGCCGGTGGGCTGGTGGCCGCGCCGATGGTGCAGAAGACGGCGGAGGAGAGCCTGTACACCAGGGGCGAGCGCCCGGACGCGCTGGTGGATTATCCCGTGGACGCCACGGATTACGAGCTGGTCGACCTGTTCAACTGGCAGGAGGAGGCCGCCGGGATGCTGTCGCAGATGGAGTTCGTGCGGCGCGTGGACGTGCAGAGCGAGACCGTCGAGCGATACGTCCGGGAGGGCATGATCCTGCCGGACCTGGTGGTGCCCATGAGCGAGCACCGCACGTTCAAGTATTTCAGGGAGGAGACGCTGGAGGCCGCCGCCGCGAAATACGGCTGGACGCTGATCGACGACAGCAACCGCAAGGCCATGTTCATGGACATGGTGCGGCGCATGGATATGAGCTACTCCTACAAGCCTGTGCTGATGCTGGCCGTGCTGGCTTGTGCCGACGGCAAGGGCCGGATGAAGCTTTCCGACCTCGTCCAGTTCTTCCGCAGCTTCTATGCCGACCGCCGCAGCCGGGGCCTGATCGTCGAAAAGTCCAACAGCCTCTATTGCCGCGAGGACGTGACCGACAAGGAGATCGAGCGGAATATCCTGGCCAATCCCTTCAAGCGCTTCGAGGATATGCAGATGATGCGCCACACCAAGACCCTCGGCATCGTCGAGGTGGACAACAGCGTATGGAAGCGGCTGACCGAGGAGGAAAAGGCGGAGATCAGGGGGATTTGTGAGGAGAAATTGGAGGGGTATTATAAAAAGCTCAGTTAATTTACAATTTCGAAATAACACCCGATATGATAGGAGGCAAATAATGAGTAATGTGAATATGAGTGTGTACTTTGCGTTTGAGTCCTTCGTCGCGAAATTGTTCGCAAAAGCAGGATATGAAATCGAAGGCTTGGGAGAGAATCTTTGTGTTGATTTTATTGCAAAAAGAGAGGATGCTTCATATGCTGTAGAAGTAAAGTATTCGACTAATCTGTTTGAGAAATCTATATATCATATAAGTAGATCATTAGAAAAAATAATGTCATACTCGAAGGATAGTGGATTAACGCCCGTTCTTGCTGTTGCTGCTGTTGTAAACAATAATGATCGACAAAAGTTTAATAAACTGTATCCAAAATTTGAGATACTTGATGTTTCAAATATTCTATTTGTTTTGCCTCATGAGAGTGCGGAAAGAGATGAGTTTATATCATTACTGCCTTCTGTTGTTGAGGGCATTGAACCGGCCGAAAGTTCAATTGATTTAACCTGGCTAGCTCATAGTGATCATGTATCTGAATTGATCAAAGAATTAAAAGATTGTCCCGTGGGAAAAGAAACATCAGCACAATTCGAAAAAGCATGTACAAACATATTAATGTACTTATTCGCAGATGATTTAACCCTATGGCGTGAGCAGAAGCATTCCAATAATGGTTTATATAGATTTGATTTGTTGTGCCGAATTAAGAATGGGGATCAAAATACATTTTGGTCTATTGTGGAAAGGTATTTCCAATCCAAATATGTCATTTTTGAGTTTAAGAACTATTCCCGAAATATCACACAAAAGGAAGTATACACGACAGAAAAATATTTATACTCAAAAGCGTTGAGATGTGTAGCAATAATAATTACCTCTAAAGGGATGGATAAACACGCAGAGTGGGCAGCAAAGGGAGTGCTCCGAGAAACAGGAAAACTAATACTGATATTTGAGAAACAGGATGTTATAAAAATGTGCGAAATGAAGATGAAAGATGAAGATCCATCTGAATACCTTTTGGATAAGCTTGATGGGTTATTGATGGAATTAGAAAAGTAATAGAAAGGATTTTTCTTATGCTCCACCCCGGCCTCTACGAACAACTGATCAACCACACCCTGCGCCAGGCATTGGACAACATTCCTCCTGAGCGCAAGTCGGTCATGCCTGTCGATCCTGCCGAAGCCGCCGAGGTGCTTTCGCGGTACATCGCGGAGGCGGCGAAGCGGGCGCTGTCCGGCATGGCCGAGGGGCGGGGCGACGTGGCGGATCAGGTGGCGCTGGCGAACCGGGTGATCGAACTGCTGCCGGAGACGGACGGCCAGAGCATCGACGACCGTGCGGAGCAGCTGATGGCGCTGCTGGCGGAGCAGGACCCGGCGCTGGCGCTGGGAAGGACGGCGTGCGATGCCGTGCGCCCGGAGACCTCCATCGCCCAGAGCAGCCTGTTCACCGGCGCGGTGCACGAGCCGCAGATGTTCTCCGAGCTCAAGAAGGAGATCGCCAGCGCCGACCGCATCGACATGCTGGTGTCCTTCATCAAGTGGAGCGGCCTGCGGTTGATCCTCGAGGACCTGGAGGCCTTTGCCCGGCGCGGCGGGGAACTGCGCATCATCACCACGTCCTACATGGGCGCGACGGACGTCAAGGCCGTGGAGGAGCTGGCCAAGCTGCCCAACACCCGCATCAAGGTCAGCTATGACACCAAGCGCACGCGCCTGCATGCCAAGACCTATGTTTTCTACCGGGAGACCGGCTTCACGACGGCTTATGTGGGCTCGTCGAACCTGTCTAACGCCGCCATTTCCAGCGGCCTGGAGTGGAACGTGAAGGTCACGGCGAAGGACCTGCCCGCGACGATCCGCAAGATCGCGGCCACCTTCGACACCTACTGGCACTCGGACGAGTTCGAGTTCTACGGCCCGGACATGCGGCCCCGGCTGGTGGAGGCGCTCAAGGCCGAGCACTACGACCGGGAGCATCCTCAATTCCTGTTCGACATCCGGCCCTATCCCTATCAGCAGGAGATCCTCGATAAGCTGCTGGCCGAGCGCGAGGTGCGCGGCTCTTTCCGCAACCTGATCGTCGCCGCCACCGGCACGGGCAAGACCGTGATCGCCGCCTTTGATTATCGCCGCTTCTGCAAACGGAATCCCGGCAAGGCCAATCGTCTGCTGTTCATCGCACATCGTGAAGAGATACTGAAACAGAGCCAGGCGACCTTCGCCGGGGCGCTGAAGGACGTCAACTTCGGCGAGCTCTATGTGGGGAATTATCGCCCGGAGAGCCTGGAGCATCTGTTCGTGTCGGTGCAGACGCTGAATTCCCAGACATTGGATCAGCGGCTCCCCGCCGATTATTATGACTATATCGTCATCGACGAATCCCACCACGCGGCGGCGCAATCCTATGAAAAGGCGCTGACGCACTTCCGACCCAAGGTGCTGCTGGGCCTGACCGCTACGCCGGAGCGCATGGATGGCCAGGACATCTACAGGTATTTCGACCGACGCATCGCGGCGGAGATACGCCTGCCGGAGGCCATCAACCGCAAGCTGCTGTGTCCGTTCCAGTATTTTGGCGTGTCGGATACCGTGGACCTGGACGACCTGCGCTGGGTGCGGGGTGGCTATGATCGGGCGGAGCTGAGCAACCTGTATACGCTAAGCCAGGGTGTGGCGGAGAAGCGTGCCGACCACATCCTGCGCAGTATGGACCGGTATGTGACCGATATGAACGACGTACGGGCGCTGGGGTTCTGCGTCTCCATCGAGCACGCGCGGTTCATGGCGGACTACTTCAACCGCTGTGGCGTGCCGGCGCTCGCGCTGACCGGCGACAGCCGGGACGATGTGCGCGCCTCCGCTCAGGAGAGGCTGGTCAGGGGCGAGCTGCGGGTGATGTTCGTGGTGGACATTTACAACGAAGGTGTGGACATCCCCGAGGTGAACACGGTGCTGTTCCTGCGGCCCACGGAATCGCTGACGATCTTCCTCCAGCAGCTGGGGCGCGGCCTGCGCCTGGCCGAAGGAAAGGAATGCCTGACGGTGCTGGACTTCATCGGCGCGGCCAACCGCAAGTACAACTTTGAGGAGAAGCTCGCCGCGCTGCTGGACAACACTAACCACAGCGTGGAGCAGGAGCTGCGCCACGGCTTCGTGTCCGTGCCGAAGGGCTGTTATATCCAGCTGGAGAAGAAGGCGTCGCAGATCATCCTCACCAACATCCGGCAGAGCTATGGCTTCCGGGCGGGACTGGTCAGCCGTATCGCGTCCTTCGAGGAGGACAGCGGCCTGCCGCTGACGCTTGAGAACTTCCTGACGTATCACCATATGGACGTGCGCACGATCTACGCCAAGTTCAGCTTCGCCCGGCTGTGCGCCGAGGCCGGCGCGCGGGAGAACTTCGCCGAGCCGGTGGAGGACGTGCTGACCAAGGCGTTCAGCCGACTGTGCGCCATCGACTCCCGGCGTTGGATCGGCTTCCTGCTGGACATCCTGCAGAGGCTGGACGACGTGGATTTCTCCGCCCTGGGAGAGAACGAAAAGCGGATGCTCAATATGTTCTATGTGACCGTGTGGCAGGAGGTCATTGAGGATTATTCTTCGGAGGATGTCTGGGAGAGGCTGTATGCGCTGGCAGACAGCCCGGCCATGCTGGGCGAGCTGATCGAGCTGCTGAAATACAAGCTGAATACCATCGACTTTATCGACGCGCCAGCGGACCTGCCCTATGCGTGCCCTCTGGACGTGCACTGCTCCTATACCCGCGATCAGCTGCTGCTGGCGCTGGATTTCATGAAGCCCAAGACGCTGCGCGAGGGCGTGAAGTGGCTGGTCGATAAGCAGACCGACGTGCTGCTGATTACGCTGAACAAGTCGGACAAGGAGTATTCGCCCACGACGATGTACAACGATTACTCCATCAACTCCCGGCTGTTCCACTGGCAGAGCCAGTCCACCACCAGCACCGATTCGCCCACCGGGCAGCGGTATATCCACCACAAAGCCCGTGGCAGCCATGTGCTGCTGTTCGTTCGGGAGACCAAGAGCGACACCTGCGGCGCCGCGCCGTATACCTTCCTCGGCACGGCGGATTACGTCAGCCATACCGGCAGCCGGCCCATGAACATCGTGTGGCAGCTGCATCAGGAGATCCCGGCGAAGTTTTTGCGGAAGACGCAGCAGGTGATGGGATGATTACTTGGTCAATTCTATAATTGCGATATGAAAGTTTTATGGTATAATTACGTAATGAGAGAATGGATGCTCATTATCAATATATCCTTTATGGGAATGGAGAGCATATGTATATGTTAACAGAAAAAGATATCACAGCACGACTAATAGATGCTCGAGCTTTATTCCACAAGATACATGTTATTATGCAACGTTTTGATGTGATTCCTTCTGACAAGAATCACATTGGAGCTTACATTGAATATACTGATTCAAACTTCCCACACCCAAAGGCGAAGAAAAACGCGACAGGGCAAGGGAAAGAGACGAAAAAAGTAGCATGAGACCCAAAGACCTGGTATAATGG
>ONJE01000288.1 GCA_900318045.1 uncultured Eubacteriales bacterium | reverse complement strand
GCGGAATATACATCAACCCCAATAGAAGAACGATAACCGCAGCTGTGCGCAAGTCAATCCGTCCGTCTCCTTCAATATGAAAACAGCTTTTCAGCATCATATATGCGCCCGACGCCAGGACGATTCCCGCGATGCAGGGCTCCATAAAGGCGAGCATGGACTGGAAGAGCGGATGCTTCACCAGCGTCCTGAACGCGGCCATGACCAGCAGGATGATGACGAATGACGGCATCACCACTGCGAAGGTGGCAACCACCGCGCCGGCAACGCCAGCCTGTTCCATGCCCACATAGGTCGCCAGGTTGACCATGATCGAGCCGGGCGTGCTTTCGCTGATGGCGATCATACCGGCAAGTACATCATCCGTCAGCCAGCCATAGGACAGTACGATTTCACGAATCAGCGGTATGGCGCTGTAAGCACCGCCGAAGGCAAAGCAGCCCACGCGCAGAAATCCCAGGAACAGTTCCCACAGTATCACGCGTTTGCGCCTCCCTTTTTATGTACGGCATACATGATCGCGCCGAAGGCGGCGGCAATCAGCATCAGCACAATGGAAGAAATCCTCAGCGACAGCAGGTTGATTGCCAGCATCGCCGCACAGGCAATCCCGGCGATAACGCGGGCATGAGGCTTTTTCATCTTCTTCAGCATTCCCAGTCCGGCGTCGAAAATCAGCACGCCGACCGCGAGTTTAATGCCTTTAAAGGCGCTGGCCACGATGGGGATCTCCAGAAGATTGTCCAGGAACAGTGCCACCGCCATAATAATGAGCATGGAAGGCAGCACGACGCCCAGCGTCGCTGTCATCGCGCCGGGCATTTTCGCCTGTCTATATCCGACATAGGTTGCGCAGTTGATGGCGATGGGGCCGGGCGTGGATTCCGCCATCACCGTCACGTCCATCATTTCATCGTGAGTGATCCACCGTTTCTGTTCCACACAAGTGTGTTCGATGATCGGAATCATGGCGTAACCGCCTCCGAAGGTGAACAGCCCGACCTTCAAAAAGGTCAGAAACAGTTCAACATACAGTCGGACGGGCTTTTTTCCCATGATGATGCCTCCTCGCTGGGTGGACAGCTTCCCGCCGTCCATGACGTACACTTCATCGGCGAATTGTGCCGCTTCATTCTCGTGGGTTACCGCTTCCGGAACGGCCAGTGATTTCTACCATTTTACCCGATTCCAGCGCAAAGTCAAGGGTCTGCACCGCCGTGAAGGTGTTGCTGCTCTTGCTGGGTTACAGCTCAGCGTCCCTGATAAACTCCCTCAGTCTGGCCTGACGGCCAGCCAGCCCCCTGTTGTACCAGTACAGAAAGGACCAGGAAGCGTTCTGGTCAATAAAAAACACTCCGGACGGTTTACAGCGGAAACGCAACCGCACTGGAATACAACTCATGCAGCACGCTGAGAAAAGCCTCGAGACTGGGCCTGTGATCATACTTGTGGGTGCACAGAACACAGGAGAAGCGTTCCTCACAGTCGAAGGGGATCCAGGCAAACTGGCCGCTGTGGTCGTTCAGGAATCCGGGCGCGAGGCAGATGCCCTTCCCGGCGGCGACGTTGACGCGGGTCGTGTCGTGGTCCGGGCTGTTGAAATACCGGATCTTGCCGGAGGCGATCAGGCGGTGCTGTACGACACGGAGCGCCGGAGGTGAACCGCCGCCCACCATCAGCGTGCGCCCGTAGAGATCCTCCTCGCGGATCAGGTTTTTCGCCGCGAGGGGGTCGTTTTTGTCCGCGATCAGGTAGACGCGGCTCTCAAACAGGTCGTGTACGGCGATGCCGGGAATATGCTTCGTCTGCTCCTTCAGGGCGAACAGTATGTCCACCTCGTTTCGCAGGAAAGCCTCCACGCCGTTTTCATATTGGAAAACTGGTGTGATCTGCACCTCCGGGTGGGTTTCCCCGAACAGCCGCATGGCTTCGGGCAGGAAATAGACCGCCTGGAACACCATCAAGCTGATGGAGATGCTGTCTGTGTACTTCGCGCTGAAATTCTGGCCCTGTTCGATGGCGCGCTTCAGGTCCTCGCGCAGGCTCGCCAGCGTGGCGACAAACTGTGCCCCGGCCGGGGTCAGCGTTGCGCCCTTGCCGCTGCGCTCAAAAACGGCGAAGCCGATCTCCTCCTCCAGCATCCTGATCTGATAGGAGAAGGTGGGCTGGCTGACGAACATATTCTCCGCCGCGCGGCTGAAATTGAGCGTGTGGGCAAGTTCGATGCAGTAATCGATCTGTTTCGTGGTCATGGCGGCCTCCGGCTATTTAAAATTCAAATCAATTATACAGGATTTGAGTTGGACTTTGCAATAGCCTGTGTGTATAATTGAATCAACAAGAACAATTTCAGGAGGAAAAAGAAATGGCCAAGGCACTGATCGCATACTTCTCCCGCGCGGATGAAAACTACTTCGGCGGCGCAATGCGCTATGTGAAGGTGGGCAACACTGAGATCGTCTGCAACCTGATGAAGGAACTGATCGACGCAGACAGCTTCAAGATCGAGATGAAGAAGCCCTATTCCCCGGTCTATATGACCTGCATCGAGGAAGCAAAGAAGGATCTGCGCTCGAATGCCAGGCCGGAGCTGGTCGCCCTGCCGGAATCCATCGGTGCGTATGACACCGTGGTGCTGGCCTATCCCAACTACTGGGGCACCATGCCGATGGCGGTGTTCACGTTCCTGGAGGCTTTCGACTTTTCCGGCAAGACGATCCTGCCCCTGTGCACCAATGAGGGCAGCGGCATGGGCGGCAGCGAGCGCGATATCAAGCGCGCCTGCCCCGGCGCGAAGGTGGAGAAGGGCCTTTCCATCACCGGCAGCCAGGCGGCAAATTCCAAGAGTTCTGTACAGAGGTGGCTGTCCGCGAACGGACTGTTGTGAGGGAAAGCGCATGGAATACGAAAAGGGATATGTCTACAAACTGATGGATCAGGGCGGCCCTACGGACAACCGGGAGCCCTACTTCCGGGAAGCGGTGGAGGAGATGATGCGGGCGCGGGTGCTGTGCGCGAAGGCCAACGCCACCCTGCCCGATGATCCCGGCTATGTCGCCTGTCTGGAAGAGCTGTTTGGCCGGAAGCTGGACGACGTGCGCATACTGACTCCGTTCATCTGCGATTTCGGCAATCGCGTGAAGTTCGGCAAGGGCATTTTCATCAACCATTCCGCGATCCTCTCCGCCTCCGGTGGGATCGAGTTCGGGGACGGCGTGATGTCCGCGCCAGGCCTGCGCATCGCCACGATCAACCACGATATGAACGAGCGCCACACAAAATACACCTACGGCAAGGTACTGGTGAAGAAGAACGCATGGCTCGGCATGAACGTCACGATCTGCCCGGGCGTGACCATCGGGGAATACGCGGTGGTAGCGGCGGGAGCTGTCGTCACGAAGGACGTTCCGGATTATGCCATCGTCGGCGGCGTGCCCGCGAAGGTCATCCGCTATCAGGACCCGTCGGAACAAAAGGAATAATTAGAGTGTGTTTCTAAAATGCCTGAAGCGCAATTGGCTGGAAACTCCGTTGCAGTTACGGCGTCTTTGCTTGCATTTCCGCGTTGATTTCCCTTGACTTAGCTCCGGGGCCTGCCGGCCCGTTCGACGGGGGTCTGCCGACCCGTTCTCGCTG
>ONJE01000110.1 GCA_900318045.1 uncultured Eubacteriales bacterium | reverse complement strand
TGTATGACGGCAATCTTCGGGTCGAAAACGGTACGCTGCTGCCCATGTGCATGTATTCCGACGCCAGGGACCCTTCGTACAGCAATGAAGGCAGCGACATCCTGCGGTTCTGTGTGTATGTTGAGACCGATCACGATACGGACAATGACGGTATGGCGGATTTGGTCAAGGCCCTGGTTCAGGTGCCTCGGGGCGCGGTCGAGGGGAAGTACAAGGCGGCGACCATCTACGATCCCACGCCCTACGGCGCCGGAACCTATAACAACGCCTATGTGCAGCCGGAGTCAATGTTCAATCCGGTACCGTTTGATTACGACAGCCTGTACCGCGAGTGTGAAAAGAGGACCCCTGCGGCAAAGATGAGCACCCTGGACTGCGCTTTGGCCGCCCGCCCGCAGAAGGACTGGAACTATGCCGTGCCCCAGTCGAATCCTGCCCAACAGGGCTACAGCTACCTGACTGTCTACGACTATTACCTGGTCAGGGGTTTTGCCGTGGTAGAGGCCTGTGGTATCGGCACCTACGGCTCCGAGGGCTTTGAACTCTGCGGCACCCATCTGGAGCGGGACAGCCATAAGGCCGTGGTGGAATGGCTGACGGGCAAGCGGAAGGCTTATACGAACAAGACCGACTGCATCGAGATCGAGGCGGACTGGTCCAACGGCAAGGTGGCCATGAGCGGCTGCTCCTATGGCGGGACGCTGCCCTTCGAGGTTGCTACAACGGGCGTCGAAGGCCTGGAAACCATCATTCCCTCCTCCGGCATCGCCAGCTGGTACGATTATACCAATTCCCAGGGTGCGCCCACGATCTTCGATGTCAGCTATGCAAATGCCCTGGCGGGCTATAACTGTGGCGGGACCTTCCTGGACAACCAGTGGACGGTGATAAACAGGGAGTATGGTTCCTGGCTGTGGCAGATCGCCCAGGATCAGCTGGAGACCAACGGCAATTACGGTCCCATTTGGGAAGAATCCGATTATTCGAAGGACTGGGAAGGCATTCAGTGCTCCGCACTGATCGTCCAGGGCCTGAATGACTTCAACGTGAACACGAAACAGGCGGATTTGATGGTGCAGGCCTTTGCGAAAGCAGGCAAGCCCTATACCCTGGTTCTGCATCAGGACGGGCACAACGTGCTGGACAACAAAATCGTGAACGGCGAGCTGTGGAACGAGACCCTGACCCGCTGGCTTGCCTATTATCTGTATGGCATAGAGAACCAAGCGAAGGACATGCCGACAGTACTCGTTCAATCCAACGTGGATGGGAGCTGGAGGGCCTGTGAATCCTGGCGGGATTTCGATTATGTGGAAGCCCCGGTCAAATACACCCGCGACCGGACGGTCGTCAAATCCAAGGGAATGGCGAATCATGCCAAGACCGTGATGGGCGGCAATCCAGACGACGCCAGTGTGGAGGGGAGGGATCTGTTCTACACGAACCTTCCCGATGAGCTGGGTGCGAAATACGCTGTCGACCTGCCCGAAGGCACCGATGTCTATGGCGTCCCGGAGATCCACCTTCGCCTCGCCTGCGAAATCCAGGACTATGAAGGGCTGATGATCACGGCGGTACTCGCGGATGTGGCGGACGACGGCAGCGCCTTTGATGCCTATATGCTGAAGGATGCAATGGGTCAAAGATTGCCGGTTCGGACAATCGGGGATTACGAAGGCGCCTCCGCGTGGCGTTCCAATGATATTGTTGAATATGTTCAGGACAGTACCGTCGCGAAGGTGATTTCCTTCGGCTGGACAGACCTGACCAACCCGGGCTGCGGATATGATTCCAGCGATTACACGACGACCGCCCGCCTTACGGCAGGAGCGATTACACGACGACCGCCCGCCTTACGGCAGGGGAGTTCTATGACTATACGTTCTACATGCTTCCAACGGCCTATACCGTTCAGCCGGGGCACCACCTGGAGCTGATCCTGACGACATGGGACCCCTACAGGGCTTTCCTGGACGAGAGCTTCGAGAAACTGGACATAGACAAGGATGCCAACGAGATCGACTACGACTATTCCTATATCATTGACAATCAGAACATTCAGGTCCGAATTCCTGTGTCTGAATCAAAGACCGGGACGGAGCAATGATCGTCAATTTCGTTGCGATGCAACAAGCGAAGAAATGGAGAAAGCCTGAGCGCGATTTTGAGGTTAGCGGGAAGAGTGATGCCTGTGGTCTAAATGTATGCAAGCATGCGAGCGGATTTTTCGTCATACCAAGGCGAAGGCCCGCAGGCTTACTGGCGGCAAGTCAAGGGACTTCAACGCCGGTATGACGGAAAAGATGCCGCATGATTGTATAGGTTTAGGTTGAGATTAGTATAATATGTAGGAAGTGCGGTTTCGGGCGGATTGGGCTGCATTTCAAGGCGGTTTTCCGCCGGCTGCAGCCTGACAATAATTCACCTGTTACCATTCACCCTTCAAGCCGTTTGGCTCGTATCCGTACCGGCGAGCAGTGCTCGCCGGTACGGTGGTTCTCGCGCAAGGGTGAATGGTAATATACACCTCGCCATACCACCACCCAATTATGCCACGGCCGGAACGGGGCGCTGAGCTGTAACACTTTTGCAGTTCACTCCGGAAAATTTGTTGCAGAACGCAGTTGACATTATTGTATATATATTGTAAAATGTAAACGCAACAGGACATGAAAAAAAGGAGGTATTTATCTTATGAGAAAAATCACTGCTTTGATTCTGGCGCTCACAATGCTGGCCGCGATGGTCGCCTGCAATGCCTTTGCCGAGGAGAAGGTCTACAGCGTAGTCTTCCTGATCAACGGCAACCTGGGCGACAAATCCTTCTTCGACTCGGCCGAGGCGGGCCTGGAGGCGCTGTCTGAGGCGGGGCGCATCGAGTTTGACGCCATCGAAATGGGCGGTACTGACGAGAATCGGCCCACCTGGCTGTCGACCCTGTACGACGTTTCCGAATCCGGCGACTACGATGTGATCATCTGCGGCACCTTCCAGATGCCCGACTACCTGAAGGAAGTCGCCAGCAAGTACCCGGATCAGAAGTACATCATATTCGACGACAACACCTATGCGGGCGAATGCCCCAACGTGCTGAACCTGACCTACAGGCAGAACGACATGGGCTACCTTGTGGGCGTTTTCGCCGCGTGTATGTCCGCCGACACCAGCGTGGAGAATATCAACGGGGACGCCGTGGTGGGCTTCGTCGGCGGCATGGACTCCCCCGTCATCAACGATTTCCTGATCGGCTTCATCGAGGGCGCTCAGTCTGTGAACCCCGGCATCAAGGTGGACACCCGCTACACCAACGATTACGTGGACACCGCCATCGCCAAGGAATACGCCCTGTCCATGATCAACGACAACAAGTGCGACATCATCTGGGGCGTCGCGGGCAACGCCGGCAACGGCGCGGCCGAGGCCGCTTTGGAAACCGGCAAGGCCTGGTTCATCGGCGTTGACTCCGACCAGGAGTTGACCCTCTCACCTGACCTGGCGGCCCTGACCCTGACCTCCGGCCTGAAGAACGTCGGCAATTCCCTGATCTGGGTTTTCGACGAACTGGACGCCGGCAAGGAACACTGGGGCACCGAGGTCTGCCTGGGCCTGGCCGAAGGCGGCGTGGGCATCGTCACCGACAAGAACTTCGACAAGTATGCCTCCGACGAGACCAAGGCCGCCGTGGCCGCCGCTCAGGAAGCCGTCCTGAATGGCGATATCGTGGTTGATACCGCCATCGGCGACAAAGCCGCGGATTACGTCTCCCTGCGCGAAGCGGTTCGCCCGTAAGTGGAATGCATACGGAAGCTGTCTCAATATGAATACCATTTTATAAACAACTGTAGGGGCGCCGATGCGGCACCCGTCCGGGTACGGATTGAACCCTGTATCCGGCGGGCGGCGCGTCGCCGCCCCTTCAATCTATCGTTCCTCAATAAACACGCAAGGAGGCTAAAGCATGCCAGACGAAGCGTTCGTCGTTCAAATGAAGGGCATCACCAAAGTATACCCCAACGGCGTCGCTGCCAACCAGGGTGTGGATTTCAATCTGCGCAAAGGCGAGATACACGCGCTGATGGGCGAGAACGGCGCGGGCAAGAGCACGCTGATGAAGATGCTGTTCGGGCTGGAGCAGCCCACCAGCGGCGAAATCATTGTCAACGGGGAGAAGCTGGAGCTCAGTTCGCCCTCGGTGGCTATCGCCCACGGCATTGGCATGGTTCACCAGCATTTCATGCTGGTACCGAGCCTGTCGGTGGCAGAAAACATGGTGCTGGGCATGGTTCCCCGCAAGTCCGGCATCTTTATCGACCGAGCCAAAGCCATCGCCCTGACCCGGGAATACTCCGAGAAGTTTAACCTGCGGGTAGAACCTGAAGCCAGGGTGATGGACATCCCCGTGGGTATGAAACAGAAGGTGGAGATCCTGAAGGCGCTGGTGCGGGGCGCGAAGATTCTCATTATGGACGAGCCCACCGCCGTGCTGACCAGCCAGGAGACCGTCGAGCTTTTCGCGGAACTGAAGCACCTGAAGCAGCAAGGCTACACCATCGTGTTCATCTCCCACAAGCTGAAGGAGATCATGGAGATCACCGACCGGCTGACCATCATGCGAAACGGTCGCAGCATGGGCGTCTACAACACGAAAGACGTGACCAAAGAGGATATCTCCCGCCTGATGGTGGGGCGCGACGTGGTGTTGTCGGTGCAGAAGGATAAAGCCGTGCCCGGGGATACGGTGCTGCGGGTGCGGGAGCTGGAATACATGAACGAGTGGCACAAAAAGATGCTGGATAAGCTGTCCTTCGACGTGCGCAAAGGCGAGATCCTGGGCATCGCTGGCGTAGAGGGCAACGGCCAAAAGGAGCTGATAGACTCGCTCTTCGGCTTCAACGTTCCCAACTCCGGCACCGCCACCGTCAACGGCTCCAGCATACTGGGCCTCAACCAGCAGAAAATCAGGGCGCTGGGCGTGTCGCTGGTGCCCGAAGACCGCATGCTGTACGGCATCGCCGCCGGGGCTTCCATTGAGGAGAACATGATCTCCGATCGCTGTGCTGACAAGCGATATAACCATGGCCCGCTGTTCAACATGAAGGCTATCCACGACGAGACCGACCACCTGATTGAGGAGTATACCGTGCTGTGCAAGAACCGGGGCCAACAGGTGGGCATGCTCTCCGGCGGCAACATCCAGAAGGTGGTCGTTGCCCGGGAGTTTTCCAACAACCCGTCACTGATCCTTGCCGACCAGCCCACCCGGGGCATCGACGTGGGCGCAACGGAATTCATCCGCAAAAAGCTGGTGGAGCTGTCCCGCTCGGGTATCGCGGTGCTGTTGGTGTCGGCGGACCTGAACGAGGTCATGGAGCTGTCGGACAGCCTGATCGTGATGCACAACGGCAGGATTGCCGCCTACTTCGACGACACCGCAGGGCTGACTGATGACATCATGGGCGAATATATGCTGGGTCTCAGGAAGCAGAGCCCGGCGGAAATAAGGAGGGCCTGTCATGACTAAGAAACGCCAGCTGCGGTTTACCATTATCCGCAGCCTCGTCGCAATCCTGATTGGGCTTCTGGTGGCTACGGTGCTGATCTTCATCAGCGCCACCGGCAACAGCCTCCAGGCCAGGCTTTCCGCCACCCAGGAGGCACTGAAGCAGATGTTGGTCGGGCCGTTGTTCAGGTTCAGCAAAAAGAACGGCACTGTGTTTGAGTTCAAGCGTCTGGCCGACATACTGGCCGCGATGATACCCACCATCTTTACCGGCCTGTCGGTGTGCGTAATGTTCTCCGCCAACCAATTCAACCTGGGCGCGGAGGGCGGCATCATGCTGGGCGCATTCGTTTCGGCCATGGTGGCCATTTATATCCCCTTGCCCGCCGGCATGCACGCTGTGGTCGCGGTGCTGCTGGGTGGCCTGGCGGTGGCCATCGTCATGCTGCTGCCAGCGCTTCTTAAATCAAGGCTGAACGTCAGTGAGATGGTATGCTCGCTGATGCTGAACTACATCATTATGTACGTCATCAAATTCCTGATGAACACCTACCTGGCAGACAAATCCAAGGGGCAAATCCAGTCCTACACCTTCAGGGAGAGCGCGAGCATACCGCCCATCGTCAACAACGCGGTGTTCAGCGGCGCGAAGCTCACCTGGGGCTTCGTCATCGCCATCGCCGCGGTGGTGCTGTGCGGGCTGTTCATGTACCGCTCCCGCTGGGGCTACGCCATCCGCATGATCGGCATCAACCAGGGTTTCGCCAAGTACTCCGGTATGAAGGTGGGCTCGGTGATCGTGCTGTCCCAGCTGCTGGGCGGCTTCCTGGCCGGCGCGGGCGGCGGCATCGAGATGTTGAGCCGCTACAACTGCTTTTCATGGAGCGCCCTGCCTGGCTACGGCTGGACGGGCATCACCATCGCCATCCTGGCGGGCAACAACCCATGGATGGTGCCGCTGGCAGCATTCTTCATGGCCTATCTGTCCAAAGGCTGCGACCTGATGGCCACTTACGCCAAGGTACCCGCCCAGCTGATCGGAATCGTTCAGGGCGTGATTTTCCTGTTCTTCGCCGCCGATCAGTTCCTGTTCAGGTACCGGCAGAAGCTGGTTGTGAAGTCCGCCCAGGAGGAGATCGAGATGGCCAAAGCCCGGAAGGGAGGCGAGGCAAATGCTTAATTTCCTGAAAATCCTTGCCACGCCTGAGTTTTTCTTCTCCATCATTCGCATCTCGGCTCCGATCATATTTGCCACGCTTGCAGCCATCGTGGTTGAGAAGGCCGGCTTTGCCAACATCGGCCTGGAGGGGTTGATGATGTTCTCGGCACTGTCCGGCTCGCTGGTCAGCTTTTACGCCGGCAGCTGGTTCTGGGGCTTGCTGGGAGCGCTGGCGACAGGCGTGCTGCTGTCGCTGGTGATGGGCTTCTTCGCCTTCCGGCTGAAGACAGACATCATACTGGTGGGCATCGCCATGAACATGATGGGCTCCGGCGGCACCCTGTTCTTGTGCAAGGTCATCACCAACCTGACGCAGGGCAAGGCCATGGCCTCTACCACCGGTCTGATTACCAAGTCCCTGTGCATCCCGAACATCACCCTGCCGCTGATCAACAAAATACCGTTTCTCGGCGCGGTGCTGTCTGGGCACAACCTGTTGACCTACCTGGCGTTCCTGTTCTGCCTGCTGACCTCGATCATGCTTTACAAGACCCCGCTGGGTCTGAATATCTGCGCCGTGGGCGAGAACAGCAATGCGGCCGCCTCGGTGGGCGTATCGGTGCTGAAGATCAAATACATCGCCATAATGTTCTCCGGCCTGATGAGCGGCTTCGGCGGTGCGTTCATGTCCATGGCCTACGCCCAGGGCTGGTCCCAGGACATGGTCTCCGGGCGCGGCTTCATCGCCCTGGCCGCCCAGGCCATGGGCGGCGGCGAATGCCTCGGCGGACTGCTGTCGAGCCTGGTATTCGGGTTTGCCCAGGCGCTTGGCATCAAGTTCTCCGCCGTAGGTCTGGATTCCAATCTGGCCTCCCCCATCCCCTACGCCGTGACCATCGTCGGCCTTGTGATATTCGCCATGGCCCGGAGGCGAAAGGCAAGGAAGCAGCATTCCGCCGCGGCGCTGGAGAAGGCGGAACAGTAGGAGGTATTCTATATGGTCAATGAACGCATCCCGGTTATTCTGGACGGTGACCCTGGCCACGACGATGCAATCGCCTGGACCATCGCCCATGCCAGTGGGAAATTCGACATACTGGCTGTCTGTGCTGCCGCCGGAAACCAGACCGTGGAAAAGACCACCTACAACGCCCTGCGGGTCTGCGCACTGATCGGGCTGAACGTGCCGGTGGCCTCAGGGTGTCCGAAGCCGCTGATGACCGAGCTGAAGATCGCCCCGTCAGTGCACGGCGAGTCCGGGCTGGATGGCCCGCCACTGCCGGAGCCGGTGTTTGAACCGGTGGAAGGACGCTCGGTGGAGCTGATGGCGAAGGTCATCCGCGAATGCGATCGACCGGTAACCATCGTATCCACTGGGCCGATGACCAACACTGCGGCACTGCTGTTAGCCTATCCGGAGTTAAAAAGCCGCATCGCCCGGATAAGCATGATGGGCGGCGGGTTGCGCAACGGCAATTGGACCCCCGCCGCGGAGTTCAACATACTGGTGGATCCCGAGGCCGCGAAGATCGTTTTTGAATCCGGCGTGCCCATCACCATGGCAGGGCTGGATGTGACCGAGAAGGCGCTTATACTGCCGGAGGACTTCGAGCGCATCCGCGCACAGGGTACCCCCGTCAGCAAAGTGGTTGCCGAGTGGCTGGATTTCTTTTACACCTATCATAAAAGCCTCGGCTACGACGGCGCGCCGATGCATGACCCTTGCGCCGTTATGGCGCTCATCCACCCGGAGGTCTTCACGATGAAGGATGTCTATGTGCGCATCGAGACCTGCGGCGACTATTGCCGGGGCGCGACGATACCGGATTGGAATGGCAGGTGGGGTCATACGCCCAATGTTACCGCTCTTGTGGACGTAGATCGCAGGGCATTTTGCGACCGATTGGTCGAGCTTATCGGCCGCTACAGGGAGGTGCTGGCATGAGCGGGATACCCGTTTGGATGGATTGCGACACCGGCATGGACGACGCCGTGGCCATCATGTTGGCTCACGCGCTTTCCGAGATCAATCTGATCGCCGTCTCCACCGTCTGCGGCAACGCCGAGCTGGACAAGACCTATTGGAATACCCAGCGAATCAACAGGCTGATCAATGCGGACTACCCGGTGTACCGCGGGGCCGAAAAGCCGCTCATGAAGCCTTTGGCCCCCGCCGTCAACGTACACGGCGAAAACGGTCTGGGCGGCGTGGAGCTGCCCTTGCCTGAGGATGTGATCGTCCCCGACGTGCCCGCCTGGGACGCGCTGTATGCATGCGCCCGAAGCATGCCCGGCGAGCTGCGCCTGGTCGCCACCGCGCCGATGACCAACATCGCTACGGCGTTCATCCGCTACCCCGACCTGCCGGGGCTGCTGCACTCAGTGACGTTCATGGGTGGATCCGCCGGATCGGGCAACGTGACTCCGGCGGCGGAATTCAATTTCTACACCGACCCGGAAGCGGCGCAGATCGTGCTGCAGAGCGGCGCAAAGCTGGTGATGTGCGGGCTGGACGTGACCAACCAGGCCTATTACTCGATGGAGCAACTGGAGTCGATGGCAGCCACGGGCTCGAGAGCCGGCACGTTTGTCCGGGACTGCGGCAGGTATGCCTGGTCGGTATTCGGCAAGCTGGGAATGGCGGGCTTCAGCATGCACGATTCCTGCCCGGTGATGTATCTGGCCCACCCCGAGCTGTTCGAGGGCAAGATGGCCGGCGTAGCAGTGGAGACCCGGGGCACCGTCACCAACGGCAAGTCCGTCACCGACCTGTACAGCGACAAGCAGTTTCCCTTTAAGAACGTGCTGGTGCTGTTGAAGGTGGATCGGGACAGGTTCATATCGATCCTTACCGATTGCGTGCTGGGCATCAGATAAGGCGCTGCGAAGAAATGAGTTGAATAATTATGCGCAGGATAAATCTTCATATGCAAGGCGGAGGAGGGAGGCGATGCGGGGCATCGTTGACCGACGACAACACAGCAGATGAAGATTTATACTAATCTCAATCTAAATGTATGCAAGCATGCGAGCGGATTTTTCGTCATACCAAGACGAAGGCCCGCAGGCTTGCTGGCGGCAAGTCAAGGGACTTCAACGCCGGTATGGCGGAAAAGATGCCGCATGATTGTATAGGTTTAGGTTGAGATTAGT
>ONJE01000215.1 GCA_900318045.1 uncultured Eubacteriales bacterium | reverse complement strand
GCCTGCGTCTTGCCCTTTGGGCTGCGCTTGCAGGCTCAGTCCGCTTCGCGGACGCTATCGGTCGACAGGCTCCCTGCCGTGAAAAAAGCCCCGTTTTCGCCGCACATGTCGCCGAAAACGATTGAAGATCGGGGCGCTCCGCCCCCGATACCCCCGGCAAGTTAGCCCAAAAGCCTTCCCCAGCGACCGAAGGGAGCGGTTCAGGGGAAGGTGGATTTCGGTGAAGATACCGCAGGGGGAACGACCTCTTCCGACCCGGCCTTGCGGCCGGCCCACCTGACGCTCGCAGGCTCGCTAGGGCCTACGGCCCCCCTGAAGGGGAAGATTTTTGGTCGCGGCAGCCGCTATTTCTAATCCCTAATCCCTAATCCCTAATCCCTGCGCGTCAGCCCGACAATTCAGAATTCACGGAAGGAGGCCCCATGTCCCTGAAGCCCTACAAAACCCTCCTGCGCGACGCCCAGGAGGAATTCATCGTCAACAAATCCCGGTTCATCGGTCACGGGCGGCCCTGCGAGAGCGAAGAGGCGGCGCTGGCGTTCCTTTCCGAGATGCGCGCGAAGTACAAGGACGCCACCCACAACTGCTACGCCTACATCATTGGCCCCAACATGGGCGTGATGCGCTATTCCGACGATGGCGAGCCGGGGGGCACCGCGGGCATGCCCATCATCGAGGTCATGAAGGCCCGGGGCGTGACCAACTGCGCCGTGGTGGTGACCCGCTATTTCGGCGGCGTACTGCTGGGCGCGGGCGGGCTGGTGCGGGCCTATTCCCAGGGGGCCGTGGCGGCGTTGCGGGCCTCGGGCGTAGGCACGATGCACCCCACCGCCCGCTACCTGATGGAGATCGGCTACCCCCTCATCAACCGCATGGACTTCTTCCTGAAGGACGAGCCGGTGATGGTGGAGGACAAGGCCTTCACTGACGTGGTGACCTACACGCTGGTGATCCGCTGCGCCGACGAGGAAGGGTTCCTCTCCCGGCTGGCGAATATGTCAGACGGGTCCGTGGAGCCGCTGCGCTACGAGGAGCTCTACCTGGCCTGGCCCGAGGAGGAGACGCCGTGACCGGTCATGTCATCCCCGCCGGGGTGCCCGCCATGCCCCTGGAGAAGTACCTGAAGCGGGCCTGGCCGATGCTGCCGGGGGGCGTCCTCCGCGTCGCACTGAAGAAGAAGGACGTGCGGGTCAACGGCGTCAGGAGCGGGGCCGACGCCGTCGTGAAGGGCGGGGATGCGCTCGCGATCTACCTCGACGACAAATGGCTTTCGCCGGAGCCGGACATACTGTTTACTGACGACAGGCTGATCGTGGCCGTGAAGCCCCGGGGCCTGCCGGTGGATGTGGATCGGGACGGCGTCGGCGCGGACACGCTGCTGACCCGGTTGCAGAGGCGCTGGCCGAACGCCGGGCTTTGCCACCGGCTGGACGCGGCCACCGGCGGCATCGTGCTGGCCGCGGCGGACGAAGCCGTCCATGAACAGGCCCTCGAAGCCTTCCGGGATCACCGGGGCGTGCGCAAGCGCTACCGCGCCCTGGCGCTGGGGAGCTTTGACAGGCAAGAGGGTACGCTGGACGCGTTTATCGTAAAGGACGCCCGCCGGGGTCTGGTGAAGGTGCTGCACAAAAACGCCCCCGGCGCGAAGCCCATACGTACCCGCTACCGGGTCCTCGGGCGGCGGGGAAACGATCTGAGCGACGTGGTCCTGGAGCCCGTCACCGGCCGCACCCACCAGCTCCGGGCCCACATGGCGGACTTCGGCCATCCCCTGCTGGGCGACGACCGCTACGGCGACCGCGCCGCCAACCGCAAATACCCCGGCACGGGGCTCTGCCTCTGGCACGAGCGCCTGACCGTTTCCGACGATAGCCCGCTCACCGATTACCGGGGAAGGGTTTTCGAGGCCAAAGCGCCGGAGTGGGGGGAATTCTGATTTGTCGCGGGCTTACGCCCGCTTGAAGGGGGACAGGTCCCCCTTCAATACATCCTCCTCAGATTTGCCTGAAATCGCAGGCGATTTCCGGGCAGCAAATCTGCAAGGAAGCGATTTATTGCTCTGGTCGACAGGCTCCCTGCCGCAAAAATCGCCCCGTTTTCGCCGCACGATCGGGGCGCTCCGCCCCCGATACCCCCGGCAAGTTAGCCCAAATGCCTCCCCTGAAAGGGGAGGTGGCGCGCAGCGCCGGAGGGGTTCTCTCAGCTCGATATATCTGAATTTTCCATATCATACCATATCGCTTCCCAAAACACAACAGCCCTCCGCGGCTGGCGCGAAGGGCTGTGGGATGGGTCGATCACTCCGCCGCCACGCTGATGGTTACGGGCATGCGGGTGGTCATCACGGTCTCGCCGGCGGCGTCCTTGACGGTGGTGACGACCATCGCATCATAATTGCCCGCGGCGAGGGGCTTTTCAAGGGTGAAGCCGTCGAGGCTCTCGCCCGGCTTCAGCGTGCGGGTGAAGACCGTCTCGCCATCCACCATCAGCGCCACGGAGACCGCGTTGCCGCTGGTATCGCTGTTGGTGTACTGGCACACGGCGGTGACGCCGTCGGCAGCCACCCGGATATCACTGTCCACTTCGGTGGCCATGTGGGCATCGCCGCTCTCGAGCTCACGGTCCAGCTTGTAGGCTTCGGTCTCGGCCTGGGCTTCCTCCAGGGCTTCCTTCTGGGTCTCGATCTCGGCGCGCGCTTCCTCCAGGGCTTCCTTCTGGGTCTGGGTTTCGGCTTCCGCCTGGGCCAGATTGGCCTCGTATTCGGTCTTGGCCTCCTCCATCGCCTGCTGATAGGCCTGTTCGTTGGCCGATACCTCGGCCTGGGCCTCCTCCAGGGCCTTTTGCCAGGTCGTGATCTCGGCCTCCGCCTGTTCCAGCTGCGATTGCATAGTCGCCAGCTTCTCGGCGTCGCTGGCAGCCCGGGCGTCCAGCTCCTCCATGGCCTCGTTCAGCGCGATGACGTCGCCCATTTTGTCCAGGAACATGGCGGTGAGCCTTTCCACCTCGGCACCAGCCGCATCCAGCATGGCCTGGGCATCCGCGACGGCCTGCTCGGCCTCGGGCAGCGACGCTTCCAGATCCTGGCGCAGGGCGGTCAGGGCTTCGATGCGCTCCTCCTCCGTCGTGTCCCCGGAAGTATCCCCGACGATGGCTGTCATCTCCTCCCGGACCGCGTCCAGGTCGATGTCGGCAACCCCCTCGGGGACATCCTCTCCCTGGGATTGCAGGCCGGCGACCGTCATGATCGTTCGCTCCAGGTCGGCGGCTGCCTCAGCCATGCGCTGTACGTCATCGGGATCCATCCGGGGCTCGGGCTCCGCCTGGGGCTCGGGTTCCGCCTGGGGTTCGGGCTCAGTCTGAGGCTCGGGTTCAACCGTGGTTTCCGGTCCGGCTTCCGTCTGGGTCGCGCCCGCTTCCGCTTCGTCCGTCTCCAGGGAGGCACCGGCGGTCAGCTCCCCGATGGTGGCGTCCTTCTCGGTGATCGTGCTGTTCAGGCCCTCAATGATGGCGTCCTTTTCGGTAAGCATGCCGCTCATGCCCTCGATGGCGGTGTCCTTCTCGGTAATCGCCTCATACAGGTCCTCGATGGCGGCGTCCTTTTCGGAAATCGTCTCGTTCAGGCCCTTGATGGCCGAGTCCTTTTCGTTGAGTGAACTGTTCAGGCCTTCAATGACTGAATCCTTCCCGGAAGACAGGCTGCTCATCAGCGCGATGGCCGTGTCCTTCCGGCTCACCAGGTTCTCCAGCTCGGTCACCCGGGCCTTCGTCTCGGCTACCTCGGTCTCCAAGGCGGTTACCTGGGCGTTGGCCGCGGTCAGATCCGCCTGGAGCTGTTCGGCAGTCGCCTTGCCGCTCTCCACCTGGGCATTCAGGTCCCCGACCTGTGCCTTCGCCTTCTCCAGCTCTGCGCTGGCTGTTTCATATTCGGCCCTGGCCGCATCCAGATCTTTCTGCAACGCCGCTGAATTGTTCTGCTCCTGCGTCAACTGGGCCATCGTAGAGGAGAGGGATTCCTTGCTGGCATTCAGCTTGTTGTTGAACAGCAGTATCGCGATGATAGCGAGCACCAGCAGCGCCAGCAGCACGATTTGCCATACCTTGCCCTTGGAATTCATAACACGGCCTCCCTGTATAGATATCTGATTTTATTATAGCATGAACAGGGTGTGCTTAACAAGGTCCTTGCAGTATTTTGTCGAATTAATATGACAATCAGTCCACAATCGCGCCCCCCAGGCAGACTTCACCCTGGTAAAACACCGCGGACTGGCCCGGGGTGACCGCCCGCTGGGGCGTTGCGAAGATCATGTGGGCCTTCCCGTCTGACAGCGTCAGGCGGCAGTCCTGCAACGGCTGGCGATGGCGCAGCCGCACCTGGCATTCCAGGGGCTCGCCCTCGGCTGCCGGCGGACGCTTCGCCAGCCACGTCAGTTCTGAACCCGTGGCGCTGCGGGTGAACAGGGCGTCGTCCTCGCCCTGGCTGACGATCAGCCGGTTGTGCTCCAGGTCCTTGCCCAGCACGAACCAGCGCTGGCCGTTGCCCCCGCCGCCGATGCCCAGGCCCCGGCGCTGGCCGAGGGTGTAGTACATCAATCCGTCATGGCGGCCCACCACCCGGCCGTCGGGGGTGACCATGTCCCCCGGCTGAGCCGGCAGGAAGCCGGACAGGAACTGCTTGAAGTTGCGCTCGCCGATAAAGCATACGCCGGTGGAATCCTTCTTCTCGCTGACAGGCAGCCCGGCCTCCCGGGCAATTTCACGAATTTCGGCCTTGGTGAGATTCCCTACCGGGAAAAGCGCCTTCGACAGCGCCCGCTGGCCCAGCATGTACAGAAAGTAGGTCTGGTCCTTGTTCTCGTCCGCCGAGCGCAGCAGCCGGTATTCGCCGTTCACGCAGTCGATGTTCGCAAAGTGGCCGGTGACCAGCTTCTGGGCTCCCAGCTGCTCGGCGAAGTCCAGGAACACGTTGAACTTGATCTCCCGGTTGCACAGCACATCCGGGTTGGGGGTACGGCCCTTGCGGTATTCCGACAGGAAGTGCTCGAACACCCGCTCGTAATACTGCTTTGCGAAATTGACGGAATAATAGGGGATGTCCAGCGCTTCGCATACCGAACGGACGTCTGCCCAGTCCCGTTCGCTGGTGCAGACGCCGTTTTCGTCCTTTTCCTCCCAGTTTTTCATAAACACACCGATCACCTCGTGACCGGCGCGCTTCATCAGCAGCGCGGCAACCGAACTGTCCACGCCGCCGGACATGCCCACGACTACGCGCATGATGCCTCCTTGGTAAATTCAGATGCTACTGCACCAGCACCTCGGTCTCCAGCCCGTCATTGTTTTCCTCGGGCTCGACCAGCACGGTCTTTTGCTGCATGCCGACGATCTTCCACTGGCCGCCAGCCTTCACCAGCGTGATGTCATAGCGGCCGCCCTGCCAGCGGGGGATGCGCTCAGACACCTCGTTGCGGCGGCTGGAGATGACGCTGCCGGTGATGGCGGGCACGCGTTCCACCACAGTGCAGTTGGCATAGTCGTCCCAGGGCCAGGCCCACAGCTTTTCGATGGTCAGGTCGTATTCAAAGCCCGTGATGATGTAATCCGAATAGGCGCTGTTGCCGTTCAGCGCGCCCTCCAGTGCCGCGTCGGCGATCAGGAAGTCCGCGTGGAAATACTTGTTCAGTTCCTCGGCCTGCTGGCGGGTGAGTATCACGTCCACCCGCTTCTCCATGCCCTCGTTGAGCACCACGTAAATGTTCGCGCCGTTCATGGCCATGAAGAAGCCGCACACCAGCATCCCCAACAGAACGCAGACCAGCAGCATCCGCGAGGCGATAAACCAGATCAGTCTTCGGAAGTACAGCACGGTTTCACTACTCCTATCCAGTTACGTTTCATTGGCCTCCAGGATCGACTTCAGCTGCTGGATCATCTGCTCGTCGGTCAGGCGGAACTTGAATACCACGCGGCGGGAGGCGTCCATGTCCTCAAAGCCGTTGGCGTCCAGCACCGGGTCGCTGAAGGAACGCCCGTTGGCGGTCACCACCGCGCGCAGCTGGCGCTTTTGGTCGGCGCTGATGCCGCGGTAGTCGTCATCCAGTACATAGGAGGCCACAGCCAGCGCCCGCTGCTGGGACAGGGCCAGGTTGTCCAGGTACGTGCCCAGGGAGTCGGTATGGCCCTCGATGAGGATCTCGGAGACATAGCTGCGGTATTCCTCGGAGAACAGCACGTCCAGGTACACCGGCAGGAAGCGGTCGATGAAGCGTTCGCCCCGCTCGGACAGGTCGTAGCTGCCAAGCTCGAACATCACGTCGGATTCCAGGGCGATGGAGCCGTTGGTGGGGTCCACCTGGGCGGATATGCTGGCCTCCTTCAGGGCGCTGGACAGCGACGAAATGATGCGGGTGCGCATGCCCACCAGCGCCTCGATCTGCATCTGCTGGTCCTCCAGGGCCTTTTGCTGCTCGTCGATCTGGGTCTGTTGGTTGCCCAGCTGTATGCTCAGCGCGTCCAGCTGCTCCTTCTGGGCGGCGATCTCGTTCTCCTTTTCCTGCACCAGCGACTGGGCCTTGCTCAGCTCCTCCTGCTGGCTGGCCAGCACGCTCTGGGCGTCCTCCAGGCCCCGCTGGGCTGCCTCCAGGCGGATCTGTTGAGCGATCAGCTGGGTCTCCGATTCGCTCAGCTTCGTCTTCTGCTCCTCAAGGCTGGCATTGGCCTGGTCCAGGTCGTACTGCTGGCGGGCGATCTCCGCCATGTTGATCTCGTACATATCGAAATACTGGTACATGATGTAGAACATGATCAGTATGAATATCAGCAAAAGGGCGCTCATCAGGTCTGAAAAGCTGAGCCATTGCACGCCGTTGTTGCCCGCCCTGCGATTCCCTTGACTTGCTGCCAGCAAGCCTGCGGAAAATCGCCTTGAAATGCAAGCAAATCCACTCGAAATTGCATCTCCCTGCATTTTGAAACACACTCTATTCTGGGAATCGGAACGGGAAATTCGGAATCAAACAAACCTGCACGGATTTCGACCTTCATTCTCCTTTTCCAATTCCCCGTTCCTCACGGTCTGTACAGGCGATCCGCCGTATCCTCCAGCGCCTGCTGGGCCTGAACCATGGCGTCGGTCAGGCGGTCCACCTGGTCCAGGAAGCGGTTATTGACATCGGACACCGCGTCGGGCAACCCCTGCAGCGCGGAGGAGATGTTCCCCGCCAGGTAGTCCACCCGCTGGGTGAACTGGTTGACGTAGTCGCGGTAGGCGTCCATGGTGCTGTTGAACTCATCCTGCAACTGCCGGTTGGCCTGGATGTGCACCTTTTCGATGCTCGCGGCGGAGGAGCGCAGGTCGCCGGTGGCCTTCTGCATGGCGTCCACGATGCGGTTCAGGTCGGCCTGCATGGAGCTGACCGTCTTCAGGTAGTTGCTCTGCTGGCGGGAAACCAGCTCCATCTGTTCCACGGCGCCCGTCATGCGCTCGAGTGTATCGTTGGTCTGCCGGCTGGCATCATTGAGCTGCCGGACATATTCGGACATGCCGGCGAGGGTCTCCCGGGACAGCGCCTGCATCTTCTGCAAGTCCTCCAGAGCGTTCTTCGCTCCGGCCAGGGATGCCCGCACCACCACGCAGCTCTCCTGCTGCTGGCGGCTGGTCTCGTCCAGCACCTCGCCGAAGCGCTGCAAGCGGCCCCGCATGGTCTCGTCCAGCCGGTCGGCGAAGCGTTGCATCACCGCATCCATGAAGCGCATCTGCTCCTTGGTGGAGACGTTGACGAAATTCTTGAAGGACTGGTTCAGCGGGTCGATGGCGTCGTGGACCGCGGCGGCCATGTTCTCGGTGAACGTGCCGTTCAGGTCCTTGGCCATGGTCTGGATCAGGGCGGTCTGCTCCTGCTGGTAGATGGCGATCTGGGTCATCGGGTCCACGCTCAACACGCCGGCGTGGCGGCTCATGGCCCCGTAGAACGCCTTCAGCGTGTGCTCGCTGGAACCGTACACCGCCCGGGTGATCAGCGTGAACAACACGCTGCCCACCACGCCGAAAATGGACGTGGTAAAGGCGTAGCGCATGCCGGGGATCAGCGTGACGATGGATTGCTGCACCGCGGCGGAATCGCTCATGTTAAAGCCGGACAGGCCCTGGGCCAGGCCGATCAGCGTGCCCAGAAAGCCCAGCGAGGTCATCAGCCCTGGCAGGGACTCGGCGAAGGATGCCCGGCCGGGGCCATACATCACCGTCTCCTCGTTGATGTAATCCTCCACGTTGCTGGCGTTGTGGTACACGCCGTCGGCAAAGAACAGGTTGTTCAGGTACTCGCTCCAATGGGGGTACAGCGTGCCCTTGCCCAGGAAGTCGTCCTGCTGCCAGGCGTATTTCTTGTCCCCGTCCGAGCGGATGCTGCGGATGGCCCGGCGCAGCGTGTTGCGGGTGTGCACCACCGGCGCGATGCAGCGCACCAGTCCCACCACGAACAGCACCACGATTGCGATGTAGACCACCAGGTTCGATACGCCGCTGAGGGCGTTTTGAAAGAATGACTGAAAGAAATTCATAGGCACCTCCCGTCGGACGGCGGGGTCGTCACAATTCGGAAACAAACCGCGCCAAAGTTCGTCCGCCTTTGGACGCGGCACGCGTCCCGGCGGTTCCATATCCTGTCAAGGGGCGGGGCGCCCGGCAACCTGCTGCCATGTGGCGCCTGACAGGCGCCGCTGCATGGCGTCGCCCCGGGTCTATGCCCCCAAGCATACTTATTCAGATACCAGTATAGCATTACAATCTATATATCCGTGCGTAGAAAACTTGACTAAATAATGACAAATGGCGGTTCACTTTCGCGCCGGTTTCGTGTATAATGGAACAGATGAACCGCCACACCAACGGAGGCACTGCATATGAACAAAGTCATCATACTCACCGGCGGTACCAGCGGCATCGGCAAGGCCACGGCCGAATTGCTGCGAAGGCAGGGCTGCACGGTATATGAATTCAGCCGCCGCCCCGCACCTTCAGATCCCTGGCACATGGGCGTGGACGTGACCGACGACGCGGCGGTGAAGGCCGCTGTGGATGCCGTGTACAGCAGGGAAGGGCGCATCGACATCCTCATCAACAATGCCGGCTTCGGCATCTCCGGCGCGATGGAATTCACCGACCCCGCCGACGCCCATCGGCTGATGGAGGTGAACCTGTTCGGCATGGACAACGCCATCCGCGCCGTACTGCCCCACATGCGCCGGGCAGGATCCGGTCGTATCGTGAACATCAGCAGCGTGGCGGGCGTGTTCGCCATCCCGTTCCAGGCCTGGTACTCCATCTCCAAGGCCGCGGTGCGTTCGCTGACCATGGCGCTGTACAACGAGGTGGCCCCCTACGGCATACAGGTGACCAGCGTGATGCCCGGGGACATACGCACCGGATTCACCGCGGCCCGGAAGAAGAGCATCGTCGGGGACGACGCCTACGGCGGGCGTATCAGCGCGTCGGTAGCGAAGATGGAGAAGGACGAGCAGAACGGCATGGCCCCCGAGGCCGCCGCGAAGACCATCGCGAAGGTGGCGTTGAAGCAGGGCCGGGTCAAGCCGTTCTACACCATCGGCCTGACCTACAAGTGCCTGGTGCTGCTGGACCACCTGCTGCCCTGCCGGACGGTACGCTGGCTGCTGTACCAGCTGTACGGGAAATGACCATGGCGGCCCCCGGGCCGCCGCTGCTTCTGTTCGACGCAAGACTGTGCAGCGACCGGCGCACATGAGAGGGATCGTTACAACAAGGAGTGAACCCCATGAACAAACAGACCCGCCGCATGGCTGTCAGCGGCATGATGGTGGCGCTGGCCACGGCCATAATGCTGTTGGGCGGCGTGATTCCCGCTGCCACCTTCGTCGCCCCCGCACTGGCAGGCATCGTATTGATTCCCGTGCTGTTTGAGGGCGGGCGGCGCATGGCGCTGGGGGCCTGGCTGGCAATCAGCGCCCTGGGTCTGATCCTGTGCGCGGACAAGGAGGCGGCGCTGCTGTTCGCCTTCCTGGGCTGGTATCCCCCGATGAAGTGGACGCTGGACGCCAAGCTGCCGGGGTGGAAGGGCATACCGGTGAAGCTGGTGCTGTGGAACGCCTGCGCCGGGGCGATGGCGGTGATGATCTTCTTCGTGTTCCGCATGGACCAGGTCATCGCCGAATACCGGGAGATGGGTCGGGCAATGCTGGTGGTGTTCATATTGCTCGCCAACGTCACGCTGCTGCTGTACGATCGGCTGCTGAACATCATGGCGGTGCTGTACGTGAGGAAGTTGAGGCCGAAGCTGTTCAAGGGATAGAAGCAGTATCAGTTCAGTGAAAAAGGACGAAAATACGCCTTTTTTCGGGGAGTTGATAATTATATCCTCTGTTCTTTGATACAGACTTCGGTCTGTATTTTTTTGGCATATTGGTGATTATCCGCCATTTGAGGCCGGTGTTGCCAGCCAGCGGTGCTCCTTTCAGGGCGTCACATCGCTGTCACAATCCCCATACATGCTGCAGCGTGCCGCAATTAACAAACGACCTTGGTCTTGTTAACAATCGACCGCTGCCCGGCTTCCCGACCCCGGGCCGGCGGATCGGGGTATTGCGAAAAACCCGCCCACCGGCCTGCCCGTTTCCGGTTAAAAGACATTGGTCTGTTAACCTGTGTATCGAAACAAATACCCTCGCCGTTATATTTCCCGCATATCGTTGTCGCATTTTGGCGAATTATCCCGATGTTAC